>JAJFID010000174.1 GCA_021775325.1 Rhodospirillales bacterium | reverse complement strand
ATCAATGATTAAAACTATTTCTGGTATTGCTGCGTTTGCTGCGGCGGCCGTTGTTTCTGCTGGTGTATCAGCAGGCACATTGGACGACGTGAAAGCACGTGGTGAGTTGAACTGCATCGTGACGACCGGTCTTACCGGTTTCGCGTTTACCGATGAAAATGGCCGCTGGGACGGTTTCGACGCTGCATATTGCCGCGGACTTGCCGCTGCTGTATTGGGCGATGGTGAAAAGGTCAAGTTTGTACCTACCACCGGTAAAACCCGTTTCACAGCCCTGAACTCTGGTGAAGGCGATGCCCTGTTCCGGAACACCACAATTACCATGAGCCGTGACGTTGACCTGAAACTGACTTTCCTGGGCACGAACTACTATGATGGTCAGGGCTTCATGGTTCCAACGGCGCTTGGCGTAACCAGTGCAACACAACTGGACGGTGCTTCAGTCTGCATTCAGACCGGTACGACTACCGAGCTGAACCTTGCTGATTTCTTCCGTGCCAACAACATCTCCTATGAGCCTGTCGCTATCGAGACCAACGAAGAAGGTCAGACTAACTATCTTGCCGGTCGTTGTGACGTGTATACGACGGACGCATCAGGTCTTGCTGCTACACGCGCAACATTTGATAACCCAGGCGATCACATTGTTCTGCCTGAAATCATTTCAAAAGAGCCATTGGGCCCAGCAGTACGCCAGGGTGATGACCAGTGGGCTGATGTTGTTCGTTGGGTGTTGAACGTTGTTGTTGCGGCTGAAGAGCTCGGCATTACGCAGGGCAACGTCGATGACATGGCAATGAACGGCACAAACAATCCTTCTATCAACCGTATTCTGGGCACCGAAGGTAACTTCGGCGAACTCCTCGGTTTGGATAAAGAATGGGCTGTTCGTGTGATCAAAACCATGGGCAACTATGGTGAAAACTTTGATCGGAACATTGGACCCAGCACGGCAATTGCCCTGCAGCGTGGTCTGAATGCTCAGTGGACAGATGGCGGACTGATGTACTCTCCGCCTATCCGCTAAGAAGAACGCTTTTCGGGCGGCTGCTGATGCAGTCGCCCGAATTTCTTCTGTTACCTGTATTTCGAGTATTCTCAAGAACGTTTGGTTAAGCCCACACGTTTAGCCGGGCTGCCGCTGGCAGCAACTAATGATGTGAAAAAAACAAACATCAGGACCGGTGCCCAGGGAGACATACCACAGGGGAGTATATAGCCGTCATGACGACAGCAGCAGCGTCCTCGACAGATCAGGGTTTCTCGATAATGCGCCTTTGGCGTAACAAGGAATCCCGTTCTGTCATTATTCAGATTTTGACGATCGCCGCCATATTCGCATTCTTTGCGTTTATTATTTCGAATGCCGCATCCAATCTGGAGCGGATTGGCAAGGGTTATAGTTTCAGCTTCATGTCAGAGGCGTCGAACTACGACATCAGCCAGACGTTGATTGAATATACGTCACAAAGTTCACACTATCAGGCCATGTTTGTGGGTATTCTTAACACCCTCATGGTTGCGGTTTTTGGCATAGTTCTGGCAACCGCGCTTGGTTTTTTCATGGGCGTTGTCCGCCTATCCAAGAACTGGGTCGCCAACAGAATGGTGTACTGCGTTATCGAATTTATCCGCAATGTACCGGTTCTCCTGCACATTCTATTGATTTACGGCATCGTTGTGAACGTGTTGCCACATCCAAAAAACGCCATGAACGTTGCAGATACGTTTTTCCTTTCAAACCGCGGGTTCTACATACCGGAACCTGTCGCCAGTGATGCCTTCATGTTCGTGGTAGCTGCGTTTGTTGCTGGAATTGTTGGATCTGTCGTTTACGCCAAACGCGCCCACAGACTCCAGGACGAGACTGGCAAGATTTCTCCAGTCCTCTGGACCAGCGTCGGGCTTATTATCGGATTTCCTGTTGTTGTCTTTTTCATCACTGGTATGCCTCTTGAGTGGGTCCCGGCAACGCAGGGAACGTTCAATCTGGTGGGCGGCGTCGCGCTCAAACCTGAATTCATGGCCCTGTGGCTGGCTTTGTCCATTTACACAGCATGCTTCATTGCGGAAATCGTGCGCGCCGGTATTGTCGCCGTGAATTATGGTCAGACAGAAGCGGCTCACGCTTTGGGGATAACCGCAGGACGAACCACTCAACTTGTGATTATCCCTCAGGCGTTACGGGTCATTATCCCGCCATTGACCAGTCAGTATCTGAACCTGACGAAAAACTCGTCACTGGCTATTGCTGTTGGATACATGGATATCGTTGGAACGATCGGTGGTGTTTCACTAAACCAGACCGGCAAGGAAATGGAGTGCATGACTATCGTGCTTGTACTGTACCTGGCCATGTCACTGCTCATCTCGGCGATCATGAACTGGTATAACAACCGAATGAAACTGGTGGAAAGGTAGGAGAGTGTCATGAATACATTAACAGATACTGCCCCTGCCTCAGGGGCGTATGCGCCGGGTTCCCACCCGGATCTTCCGCCACCTCCGGGCACAACCGGGCCAATAAAATGGATGAAGGACAATCTGTTTTCATCCATTGCGAGCTCGGTACTCACCGTGATATCGATATTAATCGTTTACACTGTGGTCACGAAAGCCGGTTCATGGCTTGTGCTTGACGCTGTCATCAGTGCAGACAGTCGTGAAGGTTGTCGGGAAATCAATACAGGGGCCTGTTGGGCGGTGATCGTTTCCAGGTTTAACCTGTCCATCTTCGGGTTTTACCCTGAAGCTGAACGCTGGCGATTGCTGGTCAGCTTCGCGTTGCTGTTCGTGGCCTTGGGACCGATCCTGTTTGACAAGTTCCCAATCCGTCAACACATGATGAAATTCTCAATGGCTTATCCCTTTATCGCCTACTGGTTGGTAGTCGGTGGATTTGGTCTCGAGTCTGTGCCGACAGATCAGTTTGGTGGCGTCATGCTGACACTGGTCATTGGCCTCACGGGCATCACCTGTTCATTGCCTTTGGGCGTTCTGCTGGCATTGGGAAGATACTCCAAGTTGCCTGTTATGCGGATGGTCTGCACAGCGTTTATCGAGTTCATTCGTGGTGTACCGTTGATTACCCTGTTATTTGTGGCGTCGACCATGCTCAACTATTTCCTGCCACCAG
>JAJFID010000173.1 GCA_021775325.1 Rhodospirillales bacterium | reverse complement strand
AAATATTTATCACTGAAGATTAACACGAGAGGATTTCTAAATACTTGTTTATACTATCTTTAAATGGTGGGCGCGACAGGGATTGAACCTGTGACCCCTGCCGTGTGAAGGCAGTGCTCTCCCGCTGAGCTACGCGCCCGGTGTTTGATCCGGTTGTCGCCATTCGCCAGTCCGGTCTGGCGCGCCATATAGGGCCTGGGGGTGTTCCCTGTCAAGATGTGCCGCTGCCCCGGCCTGTAACATGGTGAAACAGAGTGCAGGAATCGGAAACAATCTTTGACTTGGTATGGACGCAGCCCTGTGGCATTTTCCGCATACGAAATTTGGCAAGGACGGTCGTCTGAAAGCCGTCTGTTAACCACTGATCAGATACATTCCTGTTTATGACACACGCGCCCATCACCGCCATCATCCTCGCCGCCGGTCGCGGCACCCGTATGAAATCGACCCTGCCCAAGGTCATGCATGCCATTGCCGGGCGGCCCATGGTCAATCACCTGGTGGCGACCCTGGAAGGTCTGGGCGTGGACCGCATCTGCGCCGTGATCGGCAATGACATGGCGGACGTGGTGGAAGCGGTTTCCCCCCACGACACAGCCGTACAGGAACCGGCGCTGGGCACCGGGCATGCGGCGCTCGCGGCAAAAGCCACGCTGGGCGATGTGGATGGTGACGTGCTGACCCTGCTGGGTGCGGACCCGCTGGTCACACCGGAAACCCTGCAGCGCATGATCGAACGCCGCCGTCAGGCCGATGATCCGGCCGTGGTGGTTCTGGGGTTCCGGCCCCGTGATCCCGGTGCCTATGGCCGTTTGATTACGGATACCGGTGATACGCTGGACGCCATTGTTGAAGCCAAGGAAGCAACGCCGGAGCAACTGGCCGTGCCGCTGTGTAATTCCGGTGTGTTTGTCATCGACGGCGCCATCCTGTGGTCTCTGCTGGAACGCATCGACAATGACAACAGCAAGGGTGAGTTTTACCTGACAGACATTGTGGAAATTGCGCGCGCCGACGGCCGCATCTGTGCGCTGGTGGAAGGCGATGCCGCCGAGTTGATCGGTGTTGATTCCCGCGCCGATCTGGCCGAAGCAGAAGCCCATGTACAGGCGCAGTTACGCCGTCGCGCCATGGCGGGTGGCGCGACCCTGATTGCACCGGATACGGTCACATTCAGTTTTGATACGGTGTTGGGACAGGACGTGATTATCGAGCCCCATGTGGTGTTTGGTCCCGGTGTGAGGGTCGAGGATAACGTGCGGATCAGGGCGTTTTCCCATCTGGAGGGCTGTGACGTGGCCAGCGGTGCCATCGTCGGCCCTTATGCGCGGTTGCGCCCCGGCGCGGATATCGGCGCGGATGTGCACATCGGCAACTTCGTCGAAATCAAAAACGCATCCATGGGCACCGGTGCCAAGGCCAATCACCTGAGTTACATCGGTGATTCCACGGTTGGTGCCAAAACCAACATCGGTGCGGGCACCATTACCGCCAACTATGACGGTTTCAACAAACACCGCACCACCATCGGCGACGGTGTTTCCATCGGCTCCAACGTGGTGCTGGTGGCACCGGTTACGGTGGGCGATGGTGCCAACGTGGGCGCGGGCAGCACCATCACCACCGAGGTCGAGGCCGATGCGCTGGCCGTGACCCGGGCGGAACGGCGGTCCATTCGCGGCTGGGCGGCCAAGTTTCGCGCCAAGAACAAGAAGAGCAAATAAAGGAGTTTTCCCTGTGTGTGGCATTGTCGGCATTATCGGAAGTGAGCAGGTTGCGCCCCATTTGATGGAAGGCCTGAAGCGGCTGGAATACAGGGGTTATGACTCAGCCGGAATCGCCACGCTGGTCAATGGCTCCATTCATCGCCGCCGCGCCGAAGGCAAGATCATCAATCTGGCCAACCGGCTGGAATCCGAACCGCTGGAAGGCTCCATCGGTATCGGCCATACCCGCTGGGCGACCCACGGTGTGCCCAACGAGGAAAATGCCCACCCCCACGCCACCACCAAGGTTGCTCTGGTTCATAACGGCATCATCGAGAACTATCAGGAAATCAAGGCCGAGATGGTTGGCGAGGGCCGCAATCTGGCGTCCGATACGGACACCGAAGTGGTTGCCCATCTGGTTCATGCCAATATGGATCGTGGCATGGATCCGGTCAAAGCCTGTGGCACAGCCCTGAAACGGCTGGAAGGCGCATTTGCGCTGGGCATCATTTTTGCCGGTCGCCATGATCTGATGATCGCCGCGAGGCAGGGCAGCCCGCTGGCCATCGGTCACGGTGACGGCGAGATGTATCTGGGCTCCGATGCCATGGCGCTGGCCCACCTGACCAACAAGATCCAGTATCTGGAGGATGGCGACTGGGCAGTCATCACACCCGACGGCGCGACCGTTTACGATGCCGAAGATAATGAAATCCACCGCGATATCAGCCTGTCGTCACTGTCCGGGGCCACCATCGGCAAGGCCGGGTACCGTCACTTTATGCTCAAGGAAATTTACGAGCAGCCCCAGGTCATCGGTGACACGCTGCATTCCTACGTCAACCCGGCGTCCCGCAGCGTGACCCTGCCGCTGTCCTTCGATGCCACCGAAGTCAGTCGCATTACCATCATTGCCTGTGGCACGGCATATCTGGCCGGTATGGTCGCCAAATACTGGCTGGAATCCGTTGCCCGGGTGCCCGTGGAACTGGATGTGGCGTCCGAGTTCCGGTACCGGGCCGCAGACATGCCGGAGAGCGGCGTTTCCATCTTTATCTCACAGTCCGGTGAAACCATGGACACGCTGGAGTCCCTCAGATATGCGCGACGCCAGGGCCAGCATATCGTCTCCATCGTTAACTCGCCTGAAAGCACCATTGCGCGGGAATCCGATACGGTTTGGCAGACCTATGCCGGGCCGGAAATTGGCGTCGCCTCGACCAAGGCGTTTACAACCCAGTTGACCGTGCTGGCCTGTCTGGCCATTGCCGTGGCGCGGGACCGCGGTGTCCTGGACTCAGCCGGTGAAGCCCGCCTGACCGAGGCCCTGACCGAAGTACCGGCGCGTGTTGCCGAGGTGCTGAACCACGACGAACGCATTCAGGAAATCGCCCTGACCATAGCCGAGGCCCGGGATGTCCTGTATCTGGGCCGGGGCACCAGCTACGCAATCGCGCTGGAAGGGGCGCTTAAGCTGAAGGAAATATCCTATATTCATGCCGAAGGGTATGCGGCGGGCGAAATGAAACACGGCCCCATCGCCCTGATTGACGAGAATGTGCCCGTCATCGTCATCGCGCCATCCGACAGCCTGTTCGAAAAGACGGCCTCAAACCTGCAGGAAGTGGTCGCCCGCGACGGTCGTGTGGTGTTTTTCACAGACCAGAGTGGTGCCGAAAAACTGGGCGATATTGCCGCAGAAACCATTGCCTTGCCGACGGTGGATGCCTTCGTGGCACCCATTCTGCACACGGTGCCCGTGCAGTTGTTGGCCTATCATGTTGCCGTCGCCAAAGGCACCGATGTGGACCAGCCGCGCAATCTGGCCAAGAGTGTTACGGTGGAGTAATCGCCTACTTTCCGTATCGCTCAGGTTCATCGCCGAGAGCCTTGAGAAGCGGTTCCAGATGCGATTCGTAGGCCGCCCACCGGCCAACCGAGGCTGTGTAAATGGGTTTATTGACCTGAGCCATACTGGCTGTATTAACAGCGCGCCTGGCTTCTTCCGGGTGCAGGAATCTGTCACTCCAGTCGAAACTGCAAAATTCTGTCAGAACCCGGATGTTCGCATCAGGATTACCGACCAGATCTTCATACACTACGTCGAGAACCGGAACCGGCAGGATGGACCGCCAGACATTCATGGTCTTTCTGTATAAAGTGAAAAATTGTCCCAGCGCTTCCTGATCATAGGAAAACTTTACGCAGTTGTAGGCGAAATAATTGAAGTAACACGATACGCAGGTATCAATGGGATTGCGCACAGTGTGTAAAACCTTTGCGCGCGGAAACAGGCACGCAATCATGCCCAGATTCATGAAATTGCGTGGCGATTTGTCCGTGAACAGTCCGTCACGGCCCGCCAGTTTGGTGACATGCGCATGATGCCGGCTTGCCAGATCCCGCACAAATGCCAGCGGTAGCGACCCCGTCTTGCCTTTTGAACGGTCCTCGTCCAGCCTGCCAATAACTGTATTGGATATCATATCGATATCCGGACGCTCGCCGCCCGCCGTCACCCGTTCATTGCGCGAAACGATCTGTTCAACCAGGGTGGTACCGGAACGCGGCATACCGACAATGAAAATCAGGCCCTCGCCGCACCGGTCTTCCCTTGTCTGCTCGCGAGCCATGATTTCCTCATGCGCATCAAAAAAATCCGCATCAAACAACGACAGGTAATGGTCATGCCAGTTCTGGTACATGTCCCGCTCAACAGTATGCCGCAGCCAGACCTGCTGATTGGCCCGGACGTAATGTTCGGCGGCGCGAGTATGTTCCTTGGCGTTCTCAAGTAGCTTGCCAGCGGCGAAATCCAGTTGACACCGGTCATCGTGGGGTATGGCCTTTGCCGCCAGGGCTGCCTCAACCATCTGTAAAACCTGTTGCCGCGACAGTTCCGCGTTTGCATTGCCATCAGCCACATAGGCCCAGTAAAACAACGTGGCAGCGTGAGATTGATCTAACATCAGGGCCCGTTCCATGGCCAGGACCGCGCCATCAATATCACCAATACTGCGCAACATGCGGGCCCGGCACGCGTCAGGCTCGGCAATGGTCCCGTCAATAGCCTGGGCGCGTTTCCAGAGTGTTTCAGCTTCTTCATGTTTGCCACAATCACCCAACGCCATTCCCAGGTACGACAGGGCCATGGCATTGTCGGGTTGTGCATCAACCAGCTTTGACAGGACTGTGCGGGCACGATCCGGTTGCGTCATGTAGATCAGTTCCGTACCCAGTACCTCCATCGTCTTCGCCGTTGCGCCGCCCCGTTGAACCGCTTCCTGCAGATATCGTACTGCCTCTTCATGCTTGCCCAGGTGCTGGACAGTCAGGCCGAGATTACCCTTTGCTTCGATAAAGTTGGGCGCGCGCTCAACGGCCTGGCGAAGTTTGTCTTCGCTTTCCTGAATAAGGCCATGCGAAAACAGGATCGCGCCGAGTGCATTTAAACACCCCGGATTCCCTGGTTCGACCTCCAGCGCACGTGTAAACATGGCCGCAGCAGTTTCGGTGTCCCCCAGTTGCATCATGGTTCGCCCGTTGAGTACAAGCGCCTCAACGTCCTTTGGTCGAGCCGTGATGATGCCCTCAAGAATGGCCCGCGCCTCTTGAAAATCTGCGCGTTTGAATGCGGCCTGCGCATCAAGCAGGCTGCTATCATTTCCCATTATCTTCTTGGGTTTTTTACTCACCAGAAAAGCATCCTGCGTTACGCCGTGGGCTTCTGTCGTGGAATTGCGTCAAAGGCAATGGATATCCGTTCCTGATTGCTTTCAAACGGAATAGTGCGATGCCAGTAATGAGAGGGAAACAAATACATCCGTCCTTCCTGGGCCAGGAATCGGTGCCTCGGTGGCTCTCGCCGCGTTCCATACTGATCGTTCGGCGGCCCAAACTCGATACAGCCCGGAAACTGTCCGTCATCATGAACCTCTTGTGGTATCTTGACGTAGTAGACGCCGCTGACCATGCCACTGGGGTGATTATGGGCGGACTGATATCCTTGGGAAGACAAGATTACACCCCACCCAATGAGATTCCATTCTTTGACCCACTCTGTGCCGGGTGATCCAGGGCAATGTCGCTCACTCGATATGTATTCATTTATCTGTGCATTGACGAGGCCGTACAGGGCGCGTGTTGCGGGCGTTGGCTTAACAAACATGTTTCCGGTCTGGAGCCCACCTGTTGTCGACTTGGATTCTCTACCGCCCGACAGAGTTGGATGATCGCGGATTTCCTGAATCAGGGACTGATGAAACGACGCTAAAGAACCGTAGCCTTGAGGCGGATCCACCAGGTCAATTGAAGAAATCATGTTGTCGTAATCAAACAATGCACGATATCTGTCGTCCTGCCCCATTTCCCACAACAACGGCCCATATGCGCTCAATACCCGACGATTGCCCGGATCGATAGAAAGGCTTTGCTGAATCAGATCGTGTGACATCCCGAGGTTGCCCTCACGCAAGTGTACGATAGCTGCGTTCATCAGATGCACGGGTGACTCTGGTCGCAAATCAGCGGCTTTGAGAAAGCTTTCAATGGCATCCGCTCCACGATCCTGCTGCATATAGGCTGCGCCAAGTTTTGAATGGGCCCTGGCATCCATTGCATTTTCATCGAGGGCGGCATTTAACGCTTCGATCGCCCGTGAATAGTTCCTGCGTTTTAGCTCGGCAGTCCCAATCCCCAATAAGGCGTCGAACCGAAGTAGTCTGCCCCCATCATCTGGAGTGGCAAGCCTAAGCACCTGTTCGCAAGCGTCGACACATGCGTCCTGCTCATCACTGGTTTCGTGCAGATGGGCAAGCACAGACCAGGCGGCAACATTATCTGGCCCTACGTTAACTGCCGACTGGAAGGACTGTTTCGCGCGCAAAAAATCTTTCTGCAACTGATAACAACGACCAAGATTGAAGTGTAGCTGTGTATCATCAGGTGATAAACGCGACGCCTGACTAAACACACGAATGGCTTTGTCCACATTGCCGCGCGTTGCAAGCAGACTGCCCAGAATATTGAGAGCTTCAACGTTTTCAGGTGATTTATGCAGGACCGAATTGACGATCTTCTCAGAAGTTGCCAACTGCCCTTGCTGAAGACAGGTCTCGGCCTGTCGTAGTTCGCCTGCGATATCCGTCACAAACTCAACTCCAACGGTTGATTCGCGACAATCCATTTTGCAGTCATCCGGATCCCCTTAATACAGGGCGCGGACTATCTGGTTCATAAAACATGGCATGGTTCTAGTTTAAGGCCAGGTCCTCGTTCCGCAATTGTCGGGCCCTGGTAAGAAAGGCATCTTCAATCTTGGTTGACGTGCCTTCAGGCACCGACGCATCACGCCATACCTGATTTTGGAGAACTTGTCGAAAAACGGATACGCGAACGCCATCTGCGCGAAGCTGACGGCCCAGAATGTAAACGTTCAGTTTGAAGCGCTCGTTTGGTGACTCCGGCGCGGCATGCCAATCTGTTATGATAACACCGCCAAATGGGTCCGCCGATGAAACAGGCATAAACGATATCGTATCCAGTGTCGCGCGCCACAGATATGCATTGACCCCAAGTCCGCCACTGCCGCCGTCACCGGACTCATTTGATTTACCCGGATTTAGGAATGTCAGCCCCTCTTCCCCAAAAATACTTTCTCTGGTTCTGTCGTACTTTCCGGCCTCGCCGCGATGAGCCTGTTCCCGTTGAGAACGCGGCGCATTCTCCTTTTCGACGACGACGCCGCCCCCGCACGCTACTGTCAGCATGCTGAACGCAATCGCGATGACTAAAGGAATTAGACGGCTCATGTACTTTACCCGATGTCAGGAACTTCGATACAACAATTATAGGTGCAGAAGGGGGAAATATCACGCTCTTAAATACAGGACCTCAACGTTCGAATCAACTCAGTCAGGTGCTTTTCGTAATGTTCCCAACGGTCTTTCGAAGTAGAAAAAATGGGTAGTCTTACTTGCCAGTCGCTGGGCGTCGATACCTGCCGATCTGTTTCGTAAAAATTCATACAGGCGGAATTCCATGAAAGTCCACAGTGTTCGAGCAATCGCCTTGTTGTTTCCTCCTGATCATCGAGGAAATCTTCATAACGCGCATCAAACATAGAATCAGGCATGAGGGCATTCCATTTGTCCATCACCTGGTCGTAAAGACAGAAATACTGGCCGATGTCGTCAAGATTGTTTGTGTAATCATACGTTGCTTTGAAATCCGTAAAGAAAATAGAGAGACATGTATCAAGGGGATTGCGACGGCAATGTACCAGTCGCGCTTCGGGAAACACGTTGAGAATAACGGGCAGGAATGCAAAATTCAGGAGGGATTTGTCCGTGAAGAACAAAGATTGCGACGGCATTTCTTCAAATTCGAGCCCAGTGTGCTTCAAGAAGGCCTGCTTCAGATGCTCAAAATGATCTGATGTCATTTCCTCCAGGAAACGCGCATCACCAGATGCCATCTTAGGAAACATGTGTCTGATTTCTGTCTCTATGAGGTTGAGTTCACCGCCGGATGAGACGTCCGGATGGCTAGCCAGTATCTGTTCGACCAGGGTCGATCCGGACCTCGGCATACCAAAAATGAATATTGGCGTAACGCAGGAATTACCTGTTTTGGCACCATCGCGATGCGGGTTCAACCCCGGAACGGGTTGCTCCAGAATACTCGTAAGAAACCGCCGGGATTCACCACTTTCTGATACTGGCCCGCCAAGTTGATTGGCACGGTCATAATACTGGAAGGCCTTGTCCCATTGCTCGATCGCATCAAAATGTTTGCCCAGCGCAAAACAGATATGACGCCTATCGCTATCCGACAACTTATTGTGCTGCAAAACTTTTTCAGCGGCACTCACTTCTTCCTGCTTCAGACTGAGTCGACCTGTTCTCGCCAATCCACCCCATGCTTCTGCAAGATAGGGGTCATGTTTGATCGCGTGGCGAAACTGCTCTGCTGCCTCAGAGAACTTTCCCAATTGACGGTACGTCAAACCGAGATTGCTGTACGCACCAGCAAATCCAGGAGCGATTTTTACTGCTCGGGAGAAATGCTCAATAGCTTCTGAAGTACGTCCCAATCGTCGCAGGACGTTTCCCATATTGTTGTGTGATTCAGCGTCTTTCGAGTCCTCTGCCAGAGAACGCGCAATCAGAGTATATGCCTCATTTGGGCGTCCGCGCTGGTGTTTGATCAAACCCAGTAAATGCAGACTACCCGCGTGTTTTGGATCCAGGGCCAGGATTTGCCGGTAAATGTCTTCCGCCTGATCCAGGTGGCCAGTCTGGTGATGGTTTTTCGCCATTGCGAACAGAAACCCGGGATCATTCATCCCCTGTTCGTGTGGCTGGATACCAGCGTTCTTGAATAGTATCGATGATACGCCTGAACCTTCAGGGCGCGAGACAGCTGTCGGTGTCGCAGGAGCTTGTTTTCCACCAGCGCGTTTGGTCAACGTCTTTTTGGCCAACTCTCGCCTTTGCTTTCTGTTCACAATATCTATTCCAGTTGGTCTTCCTGATACTCTTCAAATCTCGGCGAGTTCACCGAGTTCGTCGATCAGGGGGGTTAGATGTTTTTCATACCTGCGCCACCTGTTGACGGAATTCTGATGCATTCCCTGACGAACTTGCCAAATACTTGCCGTCTTGATGAGACTATCCGTTTTTTCAAAATCCAGGCAGTCATCTGACCACTCCATACCACAAAATTCGCTTACGCGCCTGATTGCACGTTCAGGATCTATAGTCAGGTCTTCATAATCAAAATCCAGAATAGGCATCGGCAGATTATCTTGCCAGTGCTCCATGATATTGTGATAGGCGCGAAAGTGTTGGGCAAGTCCCGCCAGATCAAATGAGTACGGCAAGTGATACAGTTTAAAAAACTGAAAGTACGCCGAGACACAGGTGTCCAGCGCGTTTCTTCGGCAGTGGATTATCCTGGCGGCCGGAAACAAAAGCGCGATAAGGCCAAGGTGCATGTACAGCCCCATGTCCTTGTTTGTTCGCCATGAACCGACGTCGATCTCTGTTCGGAACTGGCTCATAAATTTGACAGACAATTGATCAAGTTCGCTGCTTGTGGCATCTGTCAGAACGCCTGGGTACGAACCGGACTTTCCTAGCAACTTAGGTAACTGTCCGGATATGTTCTCCAGTTCCGCTGTTTCGCCCCCGGCTTT
>JAJFID010000172.1 GCA_021775325.1 Rhodospirillales bacterium | reverse complement strand
CTCAGGACCTCCATCGGCGAAAGCCTGGATATTATCAAGGACATCGGCAGCGCCCATGACGTTGACGATATCTATGCTGTGAATGGCTTCAACGGGACCCACGGCCTGGGCCATGTTCGGTTAGCCACAGAATCGGACGTGAAACCGGAAGCCGCCCATCCGTTCTGGGCCACCGGGTTTGCTGACGTTGCCATCGTCCACAACGGCCAGATCACCAACTACTGGAAAATGCGCCGTCGCCTCGAAAAGCGCGGATTTGAGTTTCACACCGATAACGACAGCGAACTGGTGGCCGTGTATCTGGCAGAAAAGCTGAAGCTGGGTTACTCGCTGAAAGACGCGCTGAAAGAATCCATTGACGATCTGGACGGCACATTTTCGTTCCTGGTTTCCACCAAGGACGAGATCGGATACGCCAAGGACCGTCTGGCCGTGAAGCCCATGGTCAAATTTGAAGACGACGACATTATTGCCATTGCGTCAGAGGAAGTTTCGCTGAACAAGCTGTTCCCCGGCATGGCCCTGAACACAATGGAACCACCGCCAGGGACGTACGATACATGGCACAAGTAGATCTCAGTACAGTTTCGGTTACAGAAGGCAACAACCTGATCCGCCAATACGCCGAGGCGGGAGAAGATATTGATGTCCTGAACCCGGACGCGCGTCACCACATTGGTGTTGGTGTCACCAACAATGTCACCATCCGGGTGCACGGCTCGGCCGGTTACTTTTGTGCCGGCCTGACGGACGGTCCGAATTTTGTAGTCGACAATAATGTGGGCTGGGGCGTGGCCGACAATATGCTGCAGGGCTCTGTTATCGTGAACGGCAATGCGGGCGCTATCGCGGGTGTTGCTATCCGTGGTGCCGATGTGGTCGTGCACGGCAACATTGGCTCGCGCGCCGGACAGGTCATGAAGGAAGGCACGTTGCTGTGCCGTGGCAATGCCAATTTCATGGCCGGTTACATGATGTATGGTGGTCGTATCGTCATCCTGGGTGATGCCGGTGATCGCGTTGGCGAAGATCTGACGGGTGGCAGCATCTATGTCGGCGGCAAGATCAACAATATTGGTAAGGGCGCCGAGATCATCGATCTGCCAGCAGACGAACTGGACTCCATCATGGAGTTTCTTGATCGTTATGAAATCCCGTTCAATGGAACATTGCAGAAGCTTCATCCGTCCGGGGCCGGGCTGCGCTACAGCAATCTGGAACCACGGGTCCGCAATATTCCGTTCTATACGTTCTCCGGCGCTTCTGATTACTGGAACCAGAAAGTTCAGGAAGACATTCACGTCAAGGCACAGATCGGCCGCTACCGCATTCGTGGTTATGGCGCGGCCCGTGCCATGCCGCACTTGGGTGATATCGCCTTTCGCAAGGACCTGAGCGATACCAGCGCGGATACGGATGTCATTGGTAAAGTCAATCTGAAAACCGAGATCGGCGGCAACAACGGGGCCCAGGCCCTGAAACTTTCCATGCCGGTCATGATCGCACCCATGAGTTACGGTGCATTATCCAAATCCACCAAAGTTGCCCTCGCTATTGCCTCTGGTCTTTCCGGCATTTCCGAGAATACCGGCGAAGGTGGCATGTCCGATGAACAACGCGAGGCCGCCGATCAGTTGATCTATCAGTGCCTGTCCGGGCGTCTGGGCTGGAACATCCATGACATGCAGCGGGCAAACGGCCTTGAAATTTATATCTCGCAGGGTGCCAAGCCGGGTCTTGGTGGTCAGTTGATGGCCAAAAAAGTGACCAAGGAAATTGCCCGCATCCGTGGCATTCCGGAAGGCATCGACTTGCGGTCTCCATCCCGTCACCCGGACGTGCTGGGTGCCGATGATCTGGTGATCAAGGTGGAAGAGTTCCGTGAAGCCACCGGTTACAAGGTTCCCATCGCCGTCAAGCTGGGTGCTGGACGCGTCCGCGATGATATCAAAATCGCTATGAAGGATGGCTTTGACTTTGTCGAACTGGACGGCCTGCAGGGTTCGACCGGCGCGGCAAGCACAGAAGTTCTGGAATACGTCGGCATCCCGACATTGTCTGCCATCCAGGAAGCCCTCGATGCGCTGGAAGAAATCGATTGTTCCGGCAAATTGCAGATCGTCCTCATGGGCGGTGTGAAGGATGGTGTGGACGCCGCCAAAGCCATTGCACTGGGCGCAGACGCGGTTGCTGTCGGCACGGGTGCCATTATCGCCGGTGGCTGCATCGCCTGTATGCAGTGTCATGTGGGCACGTGTGTGGTGGGTATCGCAACCCAGGATCCGGAACACGAAAAACGCTACAACACCGAGGTCGAGGCGCGCAATATCCATCGCTATCTGGAAAGCATCCGCTGGCAGATTGCTGCCATTGCACACGCCCATGGATACGATGATATTCACAAGATGAGCCGCGACGATCTGGTGGCGTTGACACCGGAAGCCGCCGAGATCACCGGGCTACCTTACGAGCCCGGTTATCGTGACCAGCAAACTGTTGCCGCTGAGTAATCCGGCCAGAAAGACCAGGAAATTAAGATGACGTCTGACGTATACAACATTGACCGTATTGATCCCGGCGAGCCCCCCGAGGGCTCCCGCGACGATGTTACTGCGGCCCACTATGTACCGGCACCGTGCCAGGTCGCCTGCCCCATCGGTACGGACGCGCCCTCATACATCGGTTACATCTGGGAAAACAAAATCGAAGAGGCTTTCGAAGCCATCACCGCAACAAACCCGTTCAGCTCTATCTGTGGCCGGGTCTGTGATGCACCGTGTGAACCCGCCTGTCGGCGCACGGACAGTGACGGCCCCATCGCCATTCGAAACCTGAAACGCTATGTCATGGAAAAGCTGGGCAAGGATCACCGCCTGCCCGTGGTCGACGTTTCGCAAACCAAAACCGTGGCTATTGTGGGCGGTGGCCCTGCCGGAATGACGGCGGCCCAGGACTTGGCCGAAGCCGGTTATGAAGTTCATGTCTATGAAATGACGGATCGCCTCGGTGGCATGATGATCTGGGGTATTCCGGCATTCAGGCTGCCTGCCGGCACCATTGCCGAAGATATGGACCGCATGCTGGCCCATTGTCCCGGTATCAAGGTTCATCTGAATACGCCACTTGGCAAGGAAATGGGTGATGGCGGGATCACGCTCGACGAACTGAAGGAAAAACACGACGCCGTGCTGCTGTCCATAGGTGCCTGGTGGGGCAAATCCATGAACGTGGCTGGTGATGAAGACGAACGGGTTGTAGATGGCGTCGGGTTCCTGCGCCGCGTCAACGACGGCGAACGCCC
>JAJFID010000171.1 GCA_021775325.1 Rhodospirillales bacterium | reverse complement strand
TACCCGCAGCCCACCCAGGTTCCGCCCGAGGCAAAACCCAGCACGAGATAAATGGTCGACATGATCATGACGTTATAGGGAAACAACGCCACATCGCCATAGGCGGAGATGGCGCCTACGGACATGACCCATGCCTTAGGGTTGACCCACTGAAAAGCCACGGCCTGCAGGTAGGTCATGGGTTGACCTGCGGCTTTGTCATCTGTGGAAACCGGATCGGCAATCGCGATTTTCCAGGCCAGATACACCAGATAGGTGGCACCGGCGTATTTGAGGACGGGATAGAGCGCGGGCCAGGTCTGGAACACGGTACCGAGGCCCAATCCTACACCCAGCACCATGAAACCGAACCCGGTTGCAACACCAGTCATGTGGGGCAAAGTGCGGCGCATGCCATAGTTCAGGCCCGAGGTCATGAGCATGATGTTGTTGGGGCCGGGCGTGAACAGGGTAACGACGCAAAACGTGGCCAGTGCAAAAACAAGGTCCATGTGCAGCATCACGGTTCAGGCTTTCCGGTGGTGTGGGTTATGCAATTGTGGTCTGCAATACACGCTTTGCGCCAGAGCAACATTGTCCCCGTAACAATCCCCGTAACAAAAGGGACGCAGAGTCAGGCCACGGTACGCTGAAGGCCGCCCACGAAGGTTTCCATGCGCGCGGCCACGTCTTCCAGTATTGCATCGCTGACCGCCAGATTGAGGCGCAGGAATCCCCGTGCACTGGGGCCGAAGGCATCGGCGGGCAGGGTGGCGATATATTGTTCATCCAGCAGGCGTTGGGCGAAGTCCTGGGTTCCCAGGCTGGAGCCCCGCACATCCAGCATGGCAAACATGCCGCCTTCCGGCGGCTGGCACGCGAGGCCGGGCAGGGAGTCCATATGGGCGCAGAACCATTGGCGACGGCGATCATAGGTTTTCTTCATGCCGTCCACACCGTCAGGTGCTGATTCAATGGCAACCACGGCGGCGTCCTGGATAAATGTAGGCGTACCATAGGTGGAACACAGCGCCAATCGCTGCATGTGTACGGCCAGTTCGTCGGGCACAATGGCCCAGCCCAGTCGCCAACCCGCCATGGCATGAGACTTGGACAGGCTTTCAATAACCACCGTGCGCTCGGCGATAGCCGGGAACATGGCGGCAGACACATGCGGCACGTCATAGGTGAGCAGACCGTAAACCTCGTCCGATATCAGCCACAGATCATGGGCCTGACACAGCGCCGCAATGGCTTCCAGTTCCTTGTGCGAATAGACAGCACCGGTGGGATTGTTGGGTGTGGCCAGAAAGATCGCCCGTGTGTTTTTGGTAATGGCGGACGCGATGTCTTCAAAGCCGGGATGGAAGTTGTTTTCTGCGCGAGACGGCACAGACACCAGGGTCGCCCCGGTGCATTCAATGGTGGCGGGATAGGTGATGTACATGGGTTCCGGCACGACAACCTCGCAACCCGGATCAAGCAGACACTGAGCGATCGCATAGAGCGCGTTTTGGGCGCCCTGGGTGACGATGACCTGATCGGCATGCGTGGGTACACCCGTACGCTTTTCCTGTCGGGCGGCGATGGCATCCCGCAGCGGGCGTTCTCCTGCCAGTGCAGAATAGTTGGTGCGGCCACGCAACAGGCTGGCATGAGCCGCTTCCACCACGGCTTCCGGTGACGCAAAATCCGTATCACCCACGGACAGCAGATGGATATCCTCACCCGCCCGTATGCGCTCCAGCGCAATGCTGTGAATTTTCCAGCCGTCGGCGGCGTCACCCGCCAGCCGTACAACGCGATCCGCGTATTTCATGGGAACTTCCTGTGTTTCTGTAGTGCGTTTGGTTTGCGTTATTTGCAGGTTTCAAATGCCGTGTAAAGCGTAGCGAAAACTATGATGCCAGCGCGAAATCGGTCAGGTCCAGATCAGCCTGAGTCATGCTTGGTTGCTGTGCCATCACGCGTACTCCTCAGTTCAGGAGTGCCTTATAGACGCGCGTATGTTTCAGCCGTGTTTCCAGTGGTATTTCAATTGGGCAACACTGGTGGTTCAGGGCAGGGGAGACAGTGAGTCAGGCAGATACTCGTCGAACCACTGTTTGACCGGGGCCAGCGCGGGCTCGCTCAGGCCATGGCTCAGCAGCCCCATGACGCGTGGAATGTGATGAAGATAAACCGGTTTACCGTCACGCACATGCAGCCGAACGAAGATGCCTGCGACTTTGGCATGACGCTGTACACCAAGGACCACGTACCAGGCATCGAATGCCGCGCCGGTGTATCCGGAATTCGCGGCGTACCGGTCGCGCAAAGCCCGGACCAGATCATCCGGCACATCGCGACGGGCATCTTGCAGCAGGGAAACCAGATCATAGGCCGGGTGACCGATCCGCGCGTCCTGAAAATCCAGCAGACCACACTGTTCAACACCATTTCTGTCCGGCAGCAGCATCAGATTATCCACGTGATAATCCCGCAGAACCAGCGTGGGGATATAATCGGGCATGGCATGCAGGACATCTGACCACACCTGTCGATAACTTTGGCTTATGTCATCGGGTGTTGGTGTTCCCCTGAGTGCGGGCAGATACCAGTCCACCAGCAAAGAAGCTTCTTCCACCAGAAATTCGATATCGTAGGGCGGTACAGCGATCCCGGTTGCATTGGGATGGGCGTGCAGATGACACAGGGCATCGATAGCCAGTTCGTACAAATGTTGCCTGTCTGATCCCTGGTTGAGCAACAGGGTATAGGTGTCATCACCGAAGTCCTCGACAATTGCAAAACCCTGCGTTTCGTCAGTGGCGTGAATGCGGGGTACGGACAGGCCCAACGACGACAGGTGGCGGGCGATGGAAATGAAGACAGTCGCACTTTCATGCGGCGGCGGTGCATCCATCAGCAGGGCAGAGCGTCCATTATGGCGTAACCTGAAGTAACGACGGAAAGATGCGTCGGCGGTCAGGTGCTCAACGACAGCCGCTGCCCAGTCCGTACCTTCCATAAATTGCGCACGCGCCTGTGCCCGATCCGTATTGCTCACGAAAACGCCTTTCCTAACGAATCATATAGACCTTGCGAACGGTTTCGTGGACCCGGCAGGTGCCTTTCCAGTCCTCGGGAAAAAATGCCACCGTATCCGGTTCAACCTCGATCACCTCGCCGGATTCGTGGGTGTAGGTGCAGCGCCCTTCCAGAAAATGACAAAACTCGTCTCGGGTAACATGGCAGTCCCAGTATCCGGGTGTGCAGACCCAGATACCCGACTCCGAGCGCCCTTCCGGTCCCTTATGCAGGATGATGCCGGATGTCAGAGACTCGCCTTCGATCATGGTCGGTACGGCACCCCAGTCGACCAGTTCTGGAATGCTCTTCGGATTCACAAGGTGTGGTGCGGAAGAGTCAGTTTGCACGACCATCAGCCATGGTCTTTCATTAACTGATCCAACAGACCGGCAGCCTTACTCGGGCCATCGGAGTTTTGCATGTGCGCCGACGTGGCCGCCATTTTGGCCGCCATGGTGGCATTATTCAGACAATCCTCGATTTTGGCTTTCAATTCGTCCGGTTGCCAGTTGGATCGGTGCATCTTGAATCCGTGGCCGGTTTCCTCCACCCGTGTGGCATTGTCGTGACCGTCCCATACATAGGGCATGATGATGGCCGGTTTGCCGAAATACAGACACTCGGTGAAACTGTTGTTGCCGCCGTGGTGAATGACCATGTCCATCTGCGGGATGACCGAGGGTTGCGGATACCAGCTGTCAATGTGGACATTGGCGGGCAGGGCATCCTTGTCATATTCATCCATGTAGTCGCCCACATTGACCAGTGCGCGCACGTCCATGCTGCCCGCCACCTCAATCAGGCGGTTCAAGAGGCCGGTATCGCCTGAACCCAGACTGCCAAAACTGATGTAGATGATAGGCTTGTCGTTATGTTCGCCCATGTCGGGGATGGTATAGGGATCATCTTTGCGCACGCAGCCCTCCAGGTACTGGAAACGGGTGGGGTCCAGCGGATTGGTGCGATTGAACTTCACAGGCTCCGGATACAGCAACATGTTCAGATAAGGTGATGATTCACAGAACTCGCCAATCTCATATGGCTCGATGCCGCAATCGCCCAGAAAATTGTTGAAGTCCGCATGAATGGGGCCAATGACGTCGTTGAAATGATCGCGGTACGCCTTGTGGCCCTCATGATCGTTTTCACTGCACCCTGAAAGATGGGGCGGTATGTTGGGGTCAGTCACTTCATTTTCGGAGCACGACACAATCCGCACCCAGGGAACGCCATGCTGTTTGATTGCCGGGAACAGGATGACATTATCCACGCAGATCAGGTCTGGTTGTATCTCGTCCAGAATGCCGGGCAATTCCTTTTGCGCCCACTTGGAGGAATCTACAATGGCTTCCCAGCATTCCTTCACATAGTTGTCCACTTGCTCATAGGGTGTGAGCGCAAAGTTGGGGATATGGCCGTTGATGAAATCAGACCAGAACTTGGCCATTTCTTCGGGCGGCATAGGCTCGGATAAATTAACGTAGTATTCCTTGAAACCGTACCCCTCGTATACGCCGGTAAAACCGGGGTCGGAGATAAAGACGGGATTGTGCCCCATAGCCTTGCAAGCCTGGGCAATGCCCACGGAATTCAGGGCGGGGCCAAATGCGGCCTCTGGAAAAAATGCTATGGTTTTGCCGTTGCCGTTGCTCATAGTACCTCCACTGTCTGTCGGGTCAGTTTTCTGATTTTATTTGATGAATACTACGCGGCCTTTGATTGCTGATGCAATGCCGGGGGTGCCTAGTCAAAGAATGCGAGTGTTCGCGTTTCTATGCTTTCACGTGGCGCGGCGTCGGCGGGGGCGTCCGGGTTGGTGAAAGCAGTATGAATGGAACGGCGCGCCCGACCTCCCAGACTGGAATCGAACGTCTTGATGAGAACTGCCTCATCCCGAGCCATGGCCGAGAACCAGAACCAGCGGTGGCCAGGATTGTGGGTTACAAGCTGCAGTTCGCCAATGCGTTCCTTGGCTCGTCGTTCACTGGCAACCAGATCATTGGCATCGATGCTGGTTGCATCGCAAAGCGCCAGTGGTGTGGTGAGCACGGGCCCGGCGATGGAGCGCCATACATTGATGATGGCAAATCTTTGCTGTAATCTGGCCTCAGCCTCGTCGACAGGCAGGATATCGCGGAGGCGTTGGCGGGCAGAGTCGTCCGTGTAATCATTGTGAATGACCGCGGATGGTTCACGGGTGTTGCGCGCGCCACGGATACTGGTGGCGTCCGAACGACGTGTGTTATCGAACACAACTACGCGGGATGCGCCACTTGTCTGGCGAACCAGATCGGCAGCTTCCTGCTCGTACACATTTCGTATCTGCGCATCATCGTAGAAGTCCTCGACTGCAGTGCCGTGATCGACCAGAATAAATCCTTCCCGATCCAGCGTGGGTGCCGGATCGCTGTCTCTGGCATCATGAATTGAAACGGCGTGAGGCGTGAACTGTGCCGAGATATCCAGTTTTGCTTCCGAGCCGCCTTCAGAGGCGATGTAAATCGGCTTTTCTGTTGACGGCACCAGATAACCCAGTTGCGTATGAATGATTTCAGACATGGCTAGATCTCTGACTTTACTAAAATACCTTTGCGTGAGCATCACAGGGTTCGTAAGGCTGGATTTCACAATTGGCGAGTACACGATCGCTCAATTCCCGAAAGAAGAATCCATGTCCGACAACGGCGATGGGACGGTCTTTTGTCCCGACCAAGGTCTTGTCAAACAACCGCACCCGGTCGTGGTAAACGTCTTCCGGTTCCATGGGGATATTGTTTTCATTCAACGGACCTTTGTGCCACCAGTGATCATCCAGATGAGAGAAGTCCAGCATGGGAAAGTCCCGGGCCAAATCCTCGGGAGAGCGCCCCACATCACAACTGCAGGTCAGCCACTCCCGGTGCGTGGAATCGATGATGATCGGCACGGTATCGCTGAATATGCGGAGTGCTGTCTGAATGGCCCGGGTCAAGGGCGAACAAATGACGCGCTGGATTTCTGTACCTGTCAATTGCTCGCGCGCCTGATCGGCTTGCGATTTGCCGAGATCGGTAAACGGTGCATCAAATATCAGCGGGTCAACCTCGTGCGGACTGCCGACGTTGTATTCAGACTGACCATGGCGAATGAGATAAACAGACATCCTGTCGCAATCCTCCGAAACGAGTCTTTTCATTCCGATGTGTGTTTGACAACCAGAATGTGATCCGCGTCTATCCTACGACAGTCATGGCAGGCTGGCCCAGCAACCCTTCGTAGTGTGACTTTTGGTGTCTGGTGGCGCGTACGGCATTTCGCATAAGGATGGCGACCGTAACCGGCCCCACGCCTCCGGGTACTGGCGTAATCCAGCCTGCAGTTTCGCGGCAGGATTCATAGTCTGCGTCGCCAACCACAGCTGTTGTGCCATCATCGTTATCGACCTGATTGATGCCAATATCGATAACGGCGGCACCCGGCTTGATCATATCGCCTGTAATCATGCCGGGCTTGCCTACAGCCACAAACAAGGCATCGGCCCCCCGAGCGTGGACGGCAATGTTCCGGGTCATATGATGACACACCGTCACGGTTGCGCCCTCCGCCATGAGCAGGAAGGCAATCGGTTTGCCGACAATCTCGGAATGGCCGACGACGGTGACCTCTAGACCGGGGATGTTCAGTCCGGTGGATTTCAGGAGTTCGACAGCCGCCGTGGCGGTACACGGGCCGATATCCGCTTCACGGTACACAATCCGGCCAATGGACGTGGGATGCATGCCTTCGACATCTTTGAGAGGATGAACGGATTCCTGCAAATTTTTGATGGACAGATGTTCGGGTACGGGGCGTTGAAGAATGATGCCCGTAACCCGGGGATCTACATTCATAGCCTGGATGGCTGCGGTCAATTCCGCTTGCGTGATGGCGGCATCGAAACAACGTTCCTCGAACAGAATACCGGCTTTTTCGGCCATCCGTCGTTGATTTCGTACATACAACTGCACAGCCTGCACGTCGCCAACAGTGACGGAGACAAGGCGCGGATGCCAGCCGCTCTCGCTCAGGGTAGTCACCTCCTGCGAGACGCTTTCGAGAATGCGCGCCGACATGGCGCGACCGTCGATATCCTTGTGACCCATTGGGCAACTCGACCTGATTCAGTTATATTTT
>JAJFID010000018.1 GCA_021775325.1 Rhodospirillales bacterium | reverse complement strand
TGACAGCGGCTTCTTCAGCCAATCCCACCAGATCACCGGCCTGGGACTCCAAACGTTCGTCCTTGTCCCGCAGGTCCGCAACCTGGGCTTTCAGGTGCTCCTCGCTTTGCTCAAGCGCCACCAGTTCATCGATGAGTTCTTCCTTGGACATTCCAAGTCTTCGATCTCTCGAATCGCAAAAATCTGACGTGGTGCCGTTCTTCAAAACGCAACCTCCTCCCATTGAGCAGGCCCGCCCATCAGGCATCACTCCCCAACTATGGTATATTGGAATCAATCCAGAAATTTAAAGTACTTTTTTGCGGGCTATGCCGAATTCTTTGATAATGCACCGAGGGCAATGATCAAGGTTTCCACATCGGGGCACGGTAAGGCACCCATATCCGCCAGGTCAGCAGATACATCAAGCGGCAGGCTGGAATTGCTGTCGTCGGGTATCTGGTTAAGCTTGCCGCCGATGAACACCGGGATCTGGCGTTCGCCTGTAGCAATCTCCCGTTGCAAACCTGCCAGAAACCGGAGCGCCACGCCGTTGTACGTACTGATGGCTATGGCATCGACATTGGCACTATGAGCCAACGCAGCAAGCGTATCAGGGTCCGTGCTGACACCACCATCGACGACAGTGACGCCCAGCTTACGTAGAACCTGATCAATCAGATTTTTGCCATACTCGTGAACATCTGTTGTGGCCACACATACGGATAGATTGGCTGCACGAATTGAGTCAGCAATATCGTCGGTGTTGTTCAACACCTGTGCTGCCAGAGCATTGATTTCACCGATTACCGGCGACTCTACGATGGGTAATCGACCGGCAGGCTTGCTCGCATCTGGCGCACCGGGACCGTAAAGCGCCTCCATGTGGCGTGCACCCAGGCGCTTGATAGTGAGCAGCATTTCCACGGCGTCGTCCGTATCGATGCCGCGTTCGGCCAGTCCGGCCATGGTTCGATCAAAAAAGGTTCTTGCGCCTTTGATCAGAATGTCGGCCACTGAATCGATAACCTCCATGTGGTAAAGGGAGGTCATGGATTGCGTCGATTCCATCAGTCGTGCGGCAAACAGATGGACATCCACGACTTCGTCAATGTCGGGAATTCGGCTGGCCTCGGTAATGGGGATGGGATTGACAGCATGCCCCGTCGCTAACACCCGTTGCGCCGCAATATCCACGCCCAGATAACTGGCAAGAGCAGCATAATTCTCGGAACCGTATGGGCCATATGGCGTGGTGTTGCCGTAAATCATGGTACCAGGTGCGTTACCCAGTTGCGCCAGCGCGCGTTGAAATGCCCATCGTGACAGAGGATCAGAGAAGGTGTGGCCATAACAATGGCCCATCCTGCAACCCAGCCCGTCTTCCACAATATGGCGTTCCAGCAGCACCGCGCCCAATGCGCAACTCAGGTCCGCAAACTGTGCCGCAAAGCCGTCGTCCAGGTTGGAGTGAATGAGAATGGGAACGGGCTGTGCGGCACACAAAGCAAGTGCCGTGACCGTGGCTTCCGTGATCCGGATATCATCGTCCCAGTGGGGCAGGCGGAAGGTGAAGTACTGGCCCATGTTTCCGACCGATGTGGAACCAGCGAGCAAAGCCGCCTCCGTATTGTCCAGAGCAGCCGGCATGCCCAATACAAAATCACCGAAGTGTGCTGCCACCGGGGCTTCCGCGCACAGGCGCTGAAAGTCCTCAGGCGTGTCAAGAATCAGGCCTGTTCCTGTGGGTCGACCCTTTCGATCATCGCGGTGATATCCCATAGACCAGTCGAGGCAGATCCCGTAACGATCCATGCGACCACCACGGGCGGTAACTTGCTCATGGATGTCATGAAAGGCGCGGCGCGATTTCTCCAGATCCCGATAACCGATCTGCGCATGGAGCATGACGATGTCATCACGCATGCACTGCTGTTTGAACTCAACTTCGCTGGACAAACCATGATGTTCGAGGAATGCTGACGGTCCGACCCGAACTGTTTCCGCGCGATGTCTGCCTGCATTCACCAGAGCTTCGGTATTCGGCAGGTCTATTTCTGGTAAAACATCCGCCCGCGTCCACGACGATACAGAATCCGGGTTAGGCATGCCCCAGGTGCTCCGGGTCATCGTTTGCGCAGCAGGACGAGTAGCTGCTTGATATCCCCTTCGACCGCCTGTTGCGGCCCCTTCATGTTCTGGCGCAATACGGCCTTCATAGCCAGAAGGTGCAATTGAACGATATCCTGCCCGGATTTGCCGAGGCTGGATTTTCGTTCAAGGTATTTGCACAGGGAGTCCGCAATTACGGTAATGAGAGGATACCCGAACGTGCCACCCTGACCTCTGATTTCGTGGGCCATGTCATACATGCGGGTTATACACGTGGACATTAGTTCCGGGTCGGTGCCGAGCGTCTCGTACTCTTCCCACAGTTCTTGCAGGTCGTCGACGGCCCAACCCTTGTAGGACCGGGCCAACTCGTTGCCCAGGTTCAGGGCCTTGCGTATGGCCTGTTCCGGCGTTGGCCCTCCGACAGACGGAACTTTGTCACCAAGATGGCGGGGCGGCTGGATGAGATTGTTTTTTTTGTCGGTCATTATGCAATGGCGCGACGATTGTCTATGCCGGGACGTGGTACGTTTTTCATGCGTCGGTCAGGTCCGAAGTATTCACCATCGCGAACGAACGGACGGCGATCATCGGCGACGCCACACAATCGTTTGTAAAGTTTGTCTGCACTCAGGGGCTTGGCCAGATATGATGTAATGCCAGCATCGCGGGCGACCTGCACGCGCTGTAACTCGGTGAAACCCGTTAACATGATGATGGGCACAAACGTATTGGGCGACTTTTCGCTCCAGCGAATCAGATAGACCAGATCCAGCCCACTTGTTTCACCCATTTTCCAGTCGGTCACAACGACGTCGGGATCGTGTTCTACAA
This sequence comes from Rhodospirillales bacterium, assembly GCA_021775325.1. Taxonomy (GTDB): domain Bacteria; phylum Pseudomonadota; class Alphaproteobacteria; order Rhodospirillales; family Casp-alpha2; genus JABJGO01. The sequence continues at coordinate 4,387 of JAJFID010000018.1, read as the reverse complement.
ATTTCAGAAAGCCGCTTTCAGCATCACCCGCTTCAATAACTTCCTTGACGCCAAAGGCGAGCAGAAAATTCTTCACCAGTTGGCGAATGTAAGAACTGTCATCGCAGACCAGCACGGTTATGCCGGAAAAATTATAGCCGCTCATATTTTCTACACCTTATGTCTGGTGTACTCCCCGATTGGGCCTGACGCTATGGGATTATGTCGCCGATTACGTATCATCTGAAATGAATATTGGCATGGTAGCAAATATTCATGACCGGAAACCCGGCAAAATATTCCTCGTAGGTGCATATATCGTCATTCACGTGCAATTTCGCAAGTTATTTTTGTAAATTTCATCTTGGTCGTTTTGTCACAAGCATCTGAAATCGTGGGATAATATTTAGATGTAACTGTTTGTTTACCAAAATGGCATATCTGTTGCTTCTGTTTAATGGACGCAAAAACGTCTTGAACGGGAGCAAGTACAATGAGAGTAAATTTTGACTCAATGAACGAATATCGGGATTCTCTGTATTCGGAATACGGTAATGTTTTTGGATCCGGTGAATCTTATGGCGACCGATTCGTTGCCGCATCGAGGGCTGTGGGTCGTCTATGTGATGATCTTAGCCTGGACAGTGATGTCCTTGATTTCGACGGGGACGAGTAAGCGCGCGGGTCACACCCGCGCCGCTCAAGGCCTCGATGGGACGCCCGTCGGTTCAACGGGTGAGGTAACTGGTGCAGCCCACCGTGGTAACCCGCAACGCACCCTGGCCGAGGATCTGGTAAAGACCATCGGCATTGTCGCTGCCCTGAGTTTCGCTCGAGAACGTCAGTGGTACGGCGTCGTCAATCAGATACGTACGACGTGGCTCGCTGATCCCGGCACCTGAGTACAGCACTAATATTTCTGCCGTGCCGGTGGCGTGTCAGTAGTTTAGCAGCATTGATTACAGCAGCTTTCTTTCTTCTTCCATGGCTTCGGCAACGGCAACAGCGGTCATGTTGACAATGCCGCGCGCCGATACGGACGCGGTCAGCACATGGGCGGGTTTCCTGTCACCAATCAGAATGTGTCCGATCACCAGACAGTCAGCAACCTTCCGGACCATACAGAAACAGATGTGTGCCGCGTCCAGGTTCGGCATGATAAAAAGGTTGGCTGTGCCTTCCAGAATAGAGTTAGGGAAGGAACGTTTGCGCAATTCTTCATCCAGCGCGTTATCTGCATGCATTTCGCCTTCGACCATGAGATTCGGATGGTTCTCGTGCAGAATCTCTACAGCCCTGCGGACTTTCAACGATGTTGCCGTATCCGACGAACCCATGTTGGAGTGGGATAACAGGGCAATCCGGGGCACGATCCCAAAGCGATCCATCTCCCGCGCGGCCATGAGGGTCATCTCCACCAGTTCTTCGGCGGTGGGATCGTACGTGACGTGTGTATCACAAAAGAAGTATGTACCCTTGGGTGTGACCAACGTGGTCAGTGTGGAGATATCGCGAACACCATCAGCCTTGCCCAGAATGCTCATGACGTATCGCAGGTGCCAGTGGAAGCGGCCCTGAATACCACAGATCATGGCATCGGCTTCACCCTGTGCCAGCATGCTGGCGGCAATCACGGTGGTGTTGGTGCGCATGATGGTCTTGGCGGCGTCTGGTGATATACCGGAACGCTCGGCTCGCGCCAGATAGTATGTCCAGTACTGCTCGAAACGTGGATCGTTCTCCGGATTACAGATTTCATAATCCCGGCCTTCCTCAAGCCGCAGGCCAAATTTCTCGATTCGATGGGAGATGACCTCGGGTCTGCCAACCAGGATTGGGCGACCGATTTCGTCATCAATGATCACCCGCACGGCGCGCAAAACCCGTTCGTCCTCACCCTCGGCAAAAACCACGCGCTTGCCGGATTTCCGGACCCGGTCAAAGATCGGTTTCATGAGCATGCCGGAGCGGAAAATGAACTGGCCCAGTTCCTGTCGATAAGCCTCGAAATCTTCTATGGGGCGGGTTGCGACACCCGAATCCATGGCAGCCTGGGCAACGGCAGGTGCCACCTCCATGATCAGGCGCAAATCGAACGGTTTGGGAATCAGATACTCCGGCCCAAACATGAGCTCTTCTCCGGCATAGGCCTTGGCGACAACTTCGGATGTCTCCGCCTTGGCAAGGTCGGCAATGGCATAGACGGCAGCGATCTTCATTTCTTCGTTGATCTCCGTTGCGCCAGCATCGATGGCACCACGGAAAATGAACGGAAAACACAACACGTTGTTGACCTGATTGGGGTAGTCGGAACGGCCGGTGGCAATGACGGCATCCGGGCGGACCTCGCGGGCAATGTCAGGCATGATTTCCGGATCAGGATTGGCGAGCGCCAGAATAAGCGGCTTATCAGCCATGCGTTTGACCATGTCCGGTTTCAAAATGCCGCCGGCGGATAGTCCCAGGAAGATGTCGGCACCGTCGATGACGTCATCCAGTGAACGCCCGTCGGTCTTTTGTGAAAACGCAGCCTTGTGCGGGTTCATTTCCTCGGTCCGGCCGTCGTAAATGACGCCGACATGATCCACCAATGTGATGTTCTCACGCTTGAGACCCATGCGCATCATCAGGTTCAGGCAGGCAATTCCCGCCGCACCGCCGCCGGTGGAAACCATCTTTACGTCTTCAATATTTTTCTCGACAACCCGGATACCATTGATCAGGGCGGCACCAACCACGATCGCGGTGCCGTGCTGATCATCGTGAAACACCGGTATGCCCATCTTCGCACGGCAGCGTTCCTCGACTACAAAACAATCCGGTGCCTTGATGTCTTCCAGATTGATGGCACCGAACGTGGGCTCCAGTGCGATCACAATGTCGGCCAGCTTTTCCGGGTCCATCTCGTCGATCTCGATGTCAAAAACATCGAGTCCGGCGAACTGTTTGAACAACACGGCCTTTCCTTCCATGACCGGCTTTGATGCAAGGGGGCCGATGGATCCCAGGCCGAGGACCGCCGTACCGTTTGTAATCACGGCCACCAGATTGCCGCGACTCGTCAGGTTGCGGGCCTGGGCGGGATCTTCCTCGATGGCTGTGCAGGCGAAGGCCACACCGGGCGAGTAGGCCAGCGCCAGATCGCGCTGATTGCCCATGGGTTTGGTTGCCGTAATCTCAAGTTTTCCCGGCTTCGGGTGGCGATGATAATGCAGTGCCATATCCTTCAGGGTTTCTTGATCGGCCATTTTTCGTTTTCCCTTATTTTCCCGTAAAATCTCGTTGTACCTGTGGTTTTTCGGCGCTATGGCTAGCCACCTGAAAAATCTGACACGTTTACAGAGTATCGACGAATGACCATGACCCTGTCCAGTAAAGGGCGCGTATTACCAAAAATCATTGGCCATCGCGGTGCCTGCGGTCATGCGCCGGAGAATACACTGGCATCTTTCCGGTACGCCCACAGGCTGGGTGTTCAGTGGGTAGAGTTCGATACCAAACTGACGGCGGATGGCGAGGTCGTCATCTTTCACGACGACACCCTGGAGCGCACCACAAACGGCGAGGGCGCGATACGGGACATACCGCTTGATGACCTGCAGAAACTGGATGCCGGGAGCTGGTATGACCCATCCTTTGCGGGTGAGAGCGTGCCAACGCTTGTGCAAGGGTTGGCACTGCTGGATGAACTTGGACTGGGGGCCAACGTCGAGATCAAACCTTCGGAGGGTCAGGAGACCGAAACAGCCGAAGCCGTCTGTGCCATCATTCGCGACTACTGGCCGACGTCTATGCCCGCACCACTGATTTCCAGTTTCAAGGACCCGTGTCTGCGCGTGGCCCGTGACCGGTTACCACAGATCGAACGGGCATCACTGATCCTGGACGATCTGACCGATTGGCGGAACAGGGCTGCGGACGCCGCCAGCGTCGCCATCCACATGTGGTACGAACCCCTGACCCGCGAACTCCTGGGCGAGTTCAATGAGGCGGGGTATCCGGTTCGGGTTTATACGGTCAACGATGTGGACTTGGCCGAGACCCTGTTCGCATGGGGCGCGGAAGGTATCTGTACCAACTATCCGGACCGGTTTGGGCGCTTGGCACGGGTCACCTGAATGCATGGATGGGTATCGGGATTGTGATCTCACGGCGGTACGCCTTGTGTTAGATTTCGACCTCGAAACAGGAGAAAGACATGCGATTGGTTCGGGTTTTGGTGACGATGATAGGTTTGGCGCTGTTTGCGGGTCCGGGCGCTTCGGGTGCGCTGGCTAATGGCGGAACGACGCCCACGTCAACCCCGTCCCCGGTCGGAATTGCCAAGGACCTGATGAGCAAACAGCAGTACGCCGAAGCCCTGGTCGTACTGCATGCTGCCGACAAGGCAGACCCCAAAGACGCGAAC
>JAJFID010000170.1 GCA_021775325.1 Rhodospirillales bacterium | reverse complement strand
AGCGTTAGCTCAAAAAGACCTTCAATTGATTCTGCTCGAGGGCGCTTGGATTATCCACGGAGGTTAATAGTTTGATGGCTGTGAGCACTGAAAAGGGTGCAAACATATGACTGGCATACAACGCGCAATTACGTGGGGTACTTCCCTGGTTGTCATGCTGGTGCTGTTGCATTTGTTGAGCAGCATTCTGTTACCGTTTGTCGCCGGAATGGCGGTCGCTTACTTTTTGGATCCCGTCGCAGATTGGCTTGAAGCAAAAGGATTGTCGCGCCTTTTAGCAACGATAATTATTACATTGATATTTTTTGCCGTCGTTGGTTTGGGGCTGGCACTGTTGTTCCCGCTACTACAAGGGCAAGTAATCGCAATTGCTGATCGCATTCCCGATATTGTCGCATTGATCAGAAACGTGGCAGAGCAGGCTCGGGCGTACGCCGAATCTGTACTTCCTGCAGATGCCATTCAACGAGCTGGTGACGCCGCCAGTGATTACTCCGGGACGATTGTTGGCTGGCTGAAATCAGTCGCGGCACGGCTATGGAGCGGTGGCATGGCCCTGTTTCAACTGGTTTCCATGATATTGATCATGCCAATCGTGTCTTTTTACATGTTATTGGAATGGGATCGAATTGTTGCCCATGTGGACCGTCTGTTGCCACGCAAGCAGGCCCCGGTGATACGCGAACAGCTAATTCTGATTGATCAGACCATATCAGCATTCGTGCGTGGACAGGCCACAGTTTGCCTTGTCCTGGCTGCGTACTACGGGATTGCTTTAACAGTGTTGGGACTTGAGACGGGATTGCTCATTGGCCTCGGCGCGGGGTTGATTTCTTTTGTTCCGTATGTTGGTGCTATGACAGGGATATCGGTTGGCGTTGGCGTAGCAATGGTGCAGTTCGACAGTTTTTCCCCGGTTTTTCTAGTGGCCATAATTTTCATCGTTGGGCAAATCTGCGAGAGCTATGTACTGACACCAAAACTGGTGGGCAGTAAAGTTGGACTCCATGACCTCTGGATTATTTTTGCTCTAATGGCTGGCGGCGTGCTGTTTGGTTTTACCGGCGTCCTGCTCGCGGTTCCAACGGCTGCAATTATTGGCGTGTTGATACGGTTTGCGACATCACGGTATCTGGACAGCGCACTTTATCATGGCAACAGTGAAGATCAATTGTGATTGCCACACGACAACTGACCCTTGATCTCGAACATCGCCCCGCACTAACCGGCGAGGACTTTCTGATTGCTCCCGCCAATGAAACCGCGATTAAGTGGACTGATCAGTGGCCTGACTGGCCTGGACAAGCGCTAGTTGTTTCCGGCCCGCCAGGTTGTGGCAAGACACACCTCGGTCATGTATTTCAGGCGAGGTCTGGTGCGGGATACACTACTGGCAAACAAATTCACGAGGGCAATGCCCGCTCGTTTGTAGAAAATCATCCCGCTCTCGTTGTTGATGATGCAGATCACATCAATACCCCTTCCAACGAAAAGGGGCTGTTTCACGTCCTGAATATTCTCAAGGAGCAGAACAAACAGGCGTTACTATTGGCACAATTCCCGTCTTCCCGGTGGATCGTCGATCTCGCCGATTTACGTTCGAGACTTAATGCATTGCCAAATGCCATCATCGACAATCCCGATGAAACCCTGATTACTGCAGTTATGGTAAAACAGTTTGCTGATCGGCAACTACGGGTCGATACAGGAGTTATTGAATTTCTGTTGCCACGAATTGAACGGTCATTCGCCGCTGTACAGGATATTGTATCGGCTATCGATGCGGTCGCATTGAGCGAGCATCGAAACATCACAGTTCCACTCGCGAGCCAGGTATTAAGATCACGGGGACAAGAATGAAAAAGGCGACACAAATGTGCCGCCTCTTCCTCAGAACAATCTTCGGGTTGTTTACTCGCCCAGAATCTCTCTAAGAAATGAATCCATTTCACCATTAAGTTTGGCGGCCTGTTCAGAAAGCTCGTTGGAAGCGCCGAGTACCTCTTCTGCAGACTGCCCCACATCTTGGGACGCCGTTGTGACGCCAGTGATGTTTGAGGCAACTTCCTGAGTTGCCGCACCCTGTTCCTCCACTGCCGAGGCAATGGTCGTACCAATTTCGCTGATTTCCGAAATAGTTTTCGAAATTGCCTGAATAGCTCCAACAGCGTCACCGGTTGCGGACTGTATCTCTCCAATCTGGGTTGCGATCTCCTCAGTAGCCCGCGCCGTCTGGGTGGCGAGGTTCTTGACCTCTGCCGCAACAACCGCAAAGCCCTTACCGGCTTCGCCGGCACGCGCGGCTTCGATAGTTGCGTTTAAAGCCAGCAGGTTGGTCTGGCTGGCGATGTCGTTGATTAACTTGACGACTTCACCGATACGCTGGGCAGCTTCAGCAAGACCCTGAATACCCTCGTTAGAACGCTGGGCCTCGTTGACGGCTTCCTGGGAAATGGAAGATGACCGCGAGACCTGTTGGGCGATTTCATTGATGGAAGAGCTCAGTTCCTCTGATGCGGACGCAACGGTTCCGGCCCGTGCATTGGCTTCTTCGGACGTTGCGACCATGGATTCAGACGACGCCTGTAACTGAGTTGCTGCGGCCGATACGGTTCCCACGATACCCTTGACATTCTCTGTCAGTGCTACCTGCGCCGTAACAACTGACCACGACAACATGGCACCGGAGTAATTGTTATCAGCATCGTAGACTGCGTAAACCTGTAGATCCAAGGTTTCAGGTCCGATCTGAATGTTCGTGCGATAAGGAAGATTAGACGGGTCAGACAATAGTTGTCTCTGATGCGCCGGATTCTTGTGGAATATATCCACGCATTGACCGACGATGTCGTCAGCATTACAGGGTAACAGATCCTCAATGGTTTTCAGCGTCTTGACGCTGGTATCATTGGCGTATGTGATGGTGAAGTTTTCCACTTCAAGATACAACACGTTGATGGGTAACTGATTGAGTACCTGCGTCTGCAGAAGCGTCGCGGCCTCAGCAGCAACTTGCTCTGTAACCACTGACCACGTCAACATCGGGTAGAGATACTCGCCCGCTTCGTTAAAAATTGCAGTAACCAGTAAATCCAGTGTTTCTGGTCCAACCATGATATTCGTTGAGTAAGGCATGTTGGCAGGATCTGCCAACAGCTTGCGCTGGTGAGCGGGATCCTTGTGGAACACGTCAATGCACGTTCCGATGATTTCATCCGCATTGACGGGCAAAAGATTCTCGATGGTTTTCAGCGTTGTGCGCGTGCTCTCGTTCACATACGTAACCTCAAAGGTCTCAAGGTCAATGAGCATGGCATTGATGGGAATCTGCTCCAGCATCTGTTGCTGCTTGTACGATTCCGCTGCAGAAGCCACCGTTTGAGTAACCACTGACCAGGTCAGCATGGGATACAGGTACTCACCGGCTTCGTTAAATATAGCGGTTACCAGCAGTTCCAACGTCTCAGGTCCGACCATGATATTTGTCGTGTAGGGCATATTGGAGGGATCGGCCAATAGTTTGCGTTGGTGCGCTGGATCCTTGTGGAAAACATCAATACAGGTGCCGATGATTTCATCAGCGTTGACTGGTAACAGGTCCTCAATGGTTTTCAGCGTTGTGCGTGTGCTCTCGTTGACGTAAGTAACCTCGAAGGTTTCAAGATCAATGAGCATGGCGTTGATGTGAATTTGCTCAAGCATCTGTTGCTGCTTGTATGTTTCTGCTTCAGCGGCAACTCTATCCGTGATTACGGACCAGGTCAGCATGGGACCGACGTAATCGCCAGCATCGTTGGTGATGGCGGTAACCAACAGATCCAGCGTTTCCGGACCTACCATGATATGTGTCGTGTACGGCATATTGGAAGCATCGGCCAGCAGCCTGCGCTGGTGCGCCGGGTCCTTATGGAAAATGTCGATGCAGGTACCGACGATTTCGCTGGCTTTGATCGGCAACAGACTCTCAATGGATTTCAGCGTTGTCCGCGTACTCTCGTTCACGTACGTGACTTCAAAACTTTGAAGGTCAAGAAGCATGACGTTGACCGGCATGAGTTCAACCATGTCCCTCAACATCTTGTCACTCACAGCGTCGACTCCGGAAACTCCAGCGATAGCGTTCATCAACTCACTCCCTCAACATTCACAAATACGCGTACATGAATACGCAGTGTTGAAATCAAAATCAGTCAGCGCACAATGCACCGTGATATCTATTCCTTAATGTTGTGATGGGTATTGCTCGTTTCAAGGAGTTTTTTGCAGAATTACACGCCGACCGCTGATTCCGAGTGAACATTCGCCATTCCTGATTTGTAGGGCATCATTTCCAAATACCTCACGACGCCAGCTACGCATAGCAGCTACATCCGCTTTCTCACCAAAAGCAGCAATAAGTTCAACATCGTCACTCGATGCAATCAGTTTCTGCGCGACATTGAACTCGTCACATTTCATTTTCAGGAGCACCTTGAGAAGATCCGTGGTTGGGCCGATCCCGTTTGGAAGGTCCGGTTTGTTTCGCGGCTTTGGACATTCTGAGTCAGGCAGGTCAGTACCGCGCCTGACGGCCTTTAGTATCTCCGCACCTGTCGGCCCTTCCGCCATACGTTTGCCGAGACCACGGGTGCGTTCAAGCGCATTCACCGTATCCGGCGTGTGGTGGGCGATTTCCAGAATTGCCTCGTCGCGGAGAACCCTGTTTCGCGGCAGATCACGACGGCGGGCTTCCATTTCCCGCCACGCCGCAAGTTCCCGTAATACTGCCAGAGTCCTCGGCTTGGCGTTACGCGACTTGATGCGCAAATAGGTCTGCATAGGATCGACAAGATAGATGTTCTCATCAAGCAGAACGCCCATCTCCTCGCCAATCCATTCCTCACGCCCCTGCTCAGCCAGTTTGCTCCGCAACATTTCATAGGCCGGGCGCAAATAAACCACGTCGGCAAGGGCGTAATCGATCTGACGTTTGTTTAGCGGGCGAATGGACCAGTCAGTAAATCGGGTCCCCTTGTCCACTTTGGCCCCTGTCAGACGTGTTAGGAGATTTTCATAACCGACAGAGTCCCCGAACCCGCATACCATGGCCGCAACCTGGGTATCGAATACTGGATGCGGCAAGACGCCTGATTGATGGTGGAATATCTCAAGGTCTTGCCGTGCCGCGTGAAAGACTTTCAACACATTTTCATTGGCGAACAATCGATAAAGCGGTGCCAAGTCCATATCAGGATTAAGAATAGGGTCGATAATCGCGGATAACTGAAAGTCGTCTTCGCCATCCATCAGATCGCCACCCATAGCGACCTGAACCAGGCACAGGATCGGCCAGTACGTAGATTCCCTCAGGAACTCGGTATCAACTGTGACATAGGGCGCTTGTTCAGCACGGGCACAAAACGCGTCAAGTGCCGCTGTTTCCGATATAACTTGTGGTTCGGATGGCAGCGCATCCGATCGTTTAGTAGGCATGAGGTCTCACTTCAAGATCAGTTTTTTTGTTCCCAACCACCGCGCTCACCCTGTTGCCAGTACGCGAGCGTGTGTCCGGATTCCAGATAGAGTTTCCACCTTTTACGCGCGACCGATAAAGCTTCGTCATCGTTACCATCAAAGAGTTCAAAACATCGTTCAAATTCGTCAATTTCGGCGTGTCTTGCCCCCTCGGTCAAGAAAAGGAACTGGGCATTATTGGCATTATCCTGATCCTCACTCAGCCAGATGGGTTGATCATCCGGGTTTCCGTCTGCGTCGCTGCCGTGGGGCAACCAGGAATCCGGATTGTATGTCCATAATAGCCCGGAGAGCGATTCTGTGCGGGCCCTAGAACCTGTCAAAACCAGCGCGCGTTTACCTGCTGCCAGAGTACGTTCCAACAATTTAGGTAATACTTTGTCCAGCGGGGAACGTTGCAAGTGGTAGAATGCTATTTCAGTCATCGAGTGGCGTGTTATTTACCTTCGTAATTATCAGCAACCAGGCGATTCAGTAATCTGACACCAAACCCGGTCCCGCCTTTTGGCACCGTCGCGGAATCTTTCTTGGACCACGTAACGCCAGCAATATCCAGATGAGCCCATGGCGTATCGTCCACAAAGCGTTTCAAGAACTGGGCTGCCGTGATGCTGCCTGCGCCGCGCCCGCCCGAAATATTCGCCATATCTGCGATTTCCGATTTCAGCATCTTGTCATAATCATCGCCTAGTGGGAGCCGCCAGATGGGCTCGCCGACTGCCGTCCCAGCATTGGATAGAGCGTCCGCCAGCTTGTCATCATTCGAAAACAAACCTGCCCGGTCACTCCCAAGCGCAATGATGATCGCACCGGTCAAAGTAGCCAAATCGACCATGAATTTGGGCTTAAATCGTTTGTTACAGTAATGCAGGGCATCGGCCAGAACGAGACGGCCCTCAGCATCCGTATTCAGCACTTCGATGGTTTGGCCGGACATGGACGTCACAACATCCCCCGGTCGTTGAGCATTGCTGCCGGGCATGTTTTCCACCAAACCAACGACACCCACCGCATTGACCCGCGCTTTGCGGCCCGCCAGGGCCTTCATCAATCCGATGACGACGCCCGAACCACCCATATCCCATTTCATGTCTTCCATGCCGCCAGCCGGCTTAATTGAGATACCACCGGTATCAAACGTGACGCCCTTGCCAACAAAAGCAATCGGTTGATCCGCTTTTTTGGCGGCACCGTTCCACTGCATAATCACCATTCGAGATGGGCGGATTGAGCCCTGGCCCACACCTAAAAGTGCCCCCATACCCAGTTTACTCATTTGGGCCTCGGTTAAGACTTCAACTTTCACACCCAGTTTGGAAAGCTTCTTGGCTTCCTTCGCCAGCGTTTCGGGGTAGAGAATATTGGCTGGCTCACTGACCAGATCGCGGGTGAAGAATACACCGTCGGCGACCCGGTCCATTGACGCAAAAAGACGTCGCGCCTTTGCAGCTCCAGCCCCCCGAACCGTTAACGTCTTGATAGTCGGTTGGGAGTCTTTGCCCTTCTTTGTATGATACTTGTCAAAACTGTAGGATCGCAGACGCGCCCCCGTGGCCACCTCTGCCGCCATCTGACCAACATCCAGATTGCAGGCCTTCAATGTATCGACCGATATGGTCACGGCAACAGATCCGGACTTCGCTACCGCAGAGTAAATGCGCCCGCCCATGGATTGCATGGCAAGATCATCTAGCTTTTTTACCTCACCCAAACCGACAATCAATACAGCATCCAGTTTGGTACCCGCAGGCGCAGGGATTGAAACAGATTGCCCCAAATTGCCTTCGAACCTGCCGACTTTAATCGCCCGCTTGATACTGCCCTTGAGTTTCGCATCAAGTGTCTTCGCCGATTCAGTCAACCTGTTGCCCTTCATCACACCAACACAAACAATACCTGAATCCGGCAGGCCAGAATTAGCGAAAGCAATTTTCATAATCGTTTGTCCTCATTGTTCCTGGAAATCAATCTCCCGCTCCTAATATCAATGGAACGCGACGGTCAACTCTACTGCACACGCCCGTAAAGGGAAGGATAAGTTGTTTGAATGCAGAAAATATCGTCTACATTTGTGGAATCCCCACAATTACTGAACGAATTGAGGCGTTGATCATGTCAAACCGAACATTGAACCTTACCGACGATCTATACGATTACATCCTGGATGTATCGCTTCGGGAATCGGATATTCTTGCTGAGTTACGCGAGGAAACCAGCCACCATACCATGTCCATGATGCAAATTTCGCCAGAACAGGGACAGTTCATGTCTCTGCTCGGTGAATTGACTGGATCGAAACGGTATTTGGAGGTCGGTACATTTACCGGATACAGTTCTCTCGCCATGGCACTTTCCATAGGCTCGGACGCGGAAATCGTTTGTTGTGACGTAAGCGAAGAGTACACCGCCATCGCCCGAAAATACTGGGAACGCGCGGGCGTAACAAATCAAGTCACGTTACATCTGGGACATGCCACGGAAACGCTGGATATGTTACTCAGTACAGATCACGGCAACCATTTTGACATGATGTTCATTGACGCCGACAAGGCCAACTACGGAGCCTATTTCGATTTGGGCCTGCAACTGGTGCGAAGTGGTGGATTGATTGCTGTTGATAATGTGCTTTGGAGCGGCGCTGTAGCCGACCCGGAAGTTGACGACGAAGATACAACCGCAATCAGGGCCCTGAATGCCCGACTACACCATGATGAAAGGATCAGTCTTTCCCTCGTACCAATTGGTGATGGATTGACGTTGATAAGAAAAAAATGATGACCGAAGACCTGAGGCTGGAGACATTTGACCGAAACCCAAATCCACTGGAGGCCGCGACCGCACTGAAGCGAGACGGCGCGATTGTGATCAATTCACAGGCGGAACTTGATACCGTCGGCGGCGTAGCCGCTGAACTGCGTGCTCATTTTGACTCCGAGGGGAAATATGCCGAGAGCGACTTCAACGGCTACAACACGCTTCGTGTTTCGGCTATTCTGGCAAAGTCACGTACCGCTGCGGATTTGATCGGCGATCGCGGCATGCTGAAAATCGTCGACGAAATACTGCTGCAGTTCTGTGACGCCTACCAGATCGGCAGCACCACTGGTATTGAAATTTTCCCCGGCGAGAAGGCCCAGATACTGCACCGCGACGACAGCATTTATCCCATTCGCATGCCGGGCGTTGAGTGGCAACTGAGCATCATGTGGGCACTCACGGATTTTACGGTAGATAACGGCGCAACCCAGGTTGTTCCTGGTAGTCACCGTTGGCACAGCGAACGCATCGCCAAGCCGGAGGAAATTCTGCAAATGGATATGCCTGCAGGTTCAGCCCTGATTTATCTGGGAACGACACTACACGGCGGTGGCGAGAACAGAACCAATGTTGCACGAATGGGGCTAGTTAACACCTACAGCCTTGGTTGGCTTCGACAGGAAGTAAATCAGTACCTGACATTGCCACGTGATGTCGTCGAAAGTTACCCGGAACATGTTCAACGAGTGATGGGTTATCAGGTCCATGGCGAATTTCTGGGGAAATACCCAAATGATCCGGACGGCACATGGTATGACGATTAATCAGGACTTTGCGCTGTGAGACTGGGTTTGTGGATTACGCCTGCTTGAACCTCAACGGCATACGTTTGCGGCCCCAGTCTCCCGGCGCCCCTTCGAAAACACCAGCAACGGGTTCGCCGCAATTGTTGCAACGCCCTTCCCGGTTTCCACCCATGCGGACTTCCCAATCGGACAACTCGTACCAGTCTCGACCGATGAGCATATTGTTGCATGACGGACAATAAGTTGAGCTGCCGGATTTATCATGAACGTTACCCATGTAGACATAGTTGAGGCCGTTTTTTAAGGCGATATCCCTGGCACGCCTGAGTGTTGTTGGCGGCGTCTTCGGTTTATCCATCATTTTCCAGTCCGGATGGAAGGCACTAAAATGGAGCGGTACATCCGGCCCCAATTCATCAGCAACCCAAGAACTGAGAGCCTCCAGTTCCGCATCAGAGTCGTTCTCATCCGGGATAAGCAAAGTGGTGATCTCGAACCACACATCGGTTTCGTGCTTGAGATATTTGAGCGTATCAAGCACGGCACCCAACTGCGCCGTACACAGTTTTTCATAGAAACTTTCGGTGAAACATTTCAGATCCACGTTTGCTGCATCCATGTGATTGAAAAACTCGATCCGGGGTTCGGGACAGATGTATCCGGCTGTCACTGCCACGGTTTTAATGTCACGATCGTGGCAGGCTCGCGCCACATCAATGGCGTACTCCAGAAATATGACGGGGTCATTGTAAGTAAATGCCACGCTGCGAGCGCCTGTTTTGACCGCCGCATCCGCAATCATCTCCGGCGATGCCTGCTGCGCCAGTTTGTCGAACTCACGAGATTTGGATATGTCGTAGTTCTGACAGAATTTGCACGTCAGGTTGCAGCCTGCAGTGCCAAAGGACAGGATGGGCGTCCCGGGCAAAAAGTGGTTGAGGGGTTTCTTCTCAATAGGGTCAACGCAAAAGCCACTTGAGCGCCCATAGGTCGTGAGCACCATTTGGTCGCCCTCACGCGCCCGCACAAAACACAGGCCGCGTTGACCGTCCCGTAATTTACAAAACCGTGGGCACAGATCGCACTGAATGCGCCCATCGTCTAACTCATGCCAGTACTTTGTAGGAACCATGACCATGCTGAGATTGTAACATGGGACGAGCTAACCTCAGTCCTATTTTGTGGGCTGAGTATTTGAGCGTTATTTGTTTACGCCGATGGTTTTGTCTTTGATACTTTCTTCGCTGTCACTTTTGATGCAGTTTTCCTGTTCGACTGGTTTCGTTACTTTTGCTATCTAGACG
>JAJFID010000169.1 GCA_021775325.1 Rhodospirillales bacterium | reverse complement strand
CCTGGACGAATACAGTTGGTACGTTGGTTCTGACGACTGCTGTACTAACTCATATATCGCTGGCGCTATGGACCACCTACACCCGGCGCAGCCTGCGCATGCCAGCGTGGCAATGGACCCAGCTGGCACTTGGATTGTCCATTCCTTTGCTGCTGGTTGAACATGCACTGGCAACAGGCGGCGGCATTCTTCGTGTCGGGTTGATTCCGAACTATGAATATGTGCTCGCAGTCTTCTGGTATTTTTCACCCTACAAGGGTTGGCTTCAGGTCTTGTTGCTGATCGTTGCGTGGACCCACGCAACAGTAGGAATTCATCACTGGTTGAAGGTTCAGCGCTGGTATCCGGCATGGCAGCCGTACCTGTACGGGTGTGCCGTTGTGATCCCCGTCATGGCTACGATGGGGTATATCTCGGGCGGGTACGAGGTTTTGGAAAAACTGCAGAATCCGCTGTGGCTGATTCAGATGCTCAAGGATATTCAGTATCCTGGACCAACTTTCGACTCGCAGACCGAGGCGCTTCGTGACTATTGGATGATCGGATATACGGTCGTTGTAAGTCTGGTATTTGTCGCACGCCGGTTCAGAATTTTTCTGTCAGCGCGCAAGGCCGGAATTCGCGCCACCTATCCCAGCGGGCGCCGGGTTCTGGTTCCAGCGGGTGCTACCCTTCTCGAAACCAGCCGTGCAGGCAACATTCCGCACGCGTCGGTTTGTGGTGGCCGTGGGCGGTGTTCGACCTGCCGGGTTCTGATTCTGGCCAGCGAGCCTGGAAGCCTGGATCCACCTGGTGTTGTGGAAAAAACCGTTCTCGAAAAACTTGATTTGCCGCAGAATGTACGTTTGGCGTGTCAGGTCAGGCCAAAAGGCGATCTTACGTGTGAACCTTTATTGCCACCTGACGTCTCAGCAGGAGAGGCGCTATCACCGGGCCAGTACATGCATGGACGGGAAATGGATATAGCGGTCATGTTTGCCGACCTTCGAGGTTTTACCAAACTTTCCGAGAGCAAGTTGCCTTTCGATGTGGTTTTCATGTTGAACCAGTATTTTCAATCCATGGGCACCGCCATCGAGGGGGCCGGAGGTCACATCGACAAGTTCATCGGCGATGGAATCATGGCCCTGTTTGGCATTCATGACGAAAACGAACGTGGAGCGGATCAGGCCCTCGCTGCGGCCCGTGAAATGTCTGTACGGTTGAAGCGCATGAATGAACAGTTGAAAAACGATCTTTCAGCACCGTTAAGGATCGGCATCGGCATACATCAGGGGCCGGTTATCGTCGGCACAATGGGTTACGGTACGGCAACCCAGATTACCGCCATCGGTGACACGGTGAATACCGCATCAAGACTGGAAGCCCTGACCAAGGAGCACGGTGTACAATTGATGATCAGTTCTGCGGTCGAAGATACGTCCGAGACAGATATGAGTGTCTTTGAGCAGATTGAGGTCGCGGTGCGGGGGCGTGAACAATCTCTTTGTGTGAGAAAGATAGACTCGGCCAGCGATCTCCCGATTGATACCGGTGATAAGTCCGAGTAATCGCATTTTGGTGAGTAAATTCGGCTACAGATTCCTGAGTTACAGTTTCCGCTCATGAACCCGCGTAAGGCCTGAGATTATTCCGCGCATGGTGCGCACCTCCTGATCGGTCAATTCAGCGCGTTGGAACATGGTTCGGATATTCTGAATCATGGCCGGGCGTTTTTCAGGTGGATTTAGAAACCCGCATTCTATGAGTTCAGTTTCCAGATGTTCAAACATATGGACCAGATCTTTTTTTGCTGCCAGTTCCTTCGGTTTGGTCGTGGCGGACTTGGGCCAGTTGTCGGCATCGACACCAGCCTGATACCACTCGTAGGAGATGCAAAACACGGCCTGGGCCAGGTTCAGGGATTTAAATGCCGGGTTGAGCGGAACGGCCAGAATGGAATCGGCAAGAACCACATCATCATTGGATAATCCCTTGGCTTCGGGTCCAAAAATGATGCCCGTTTTGTTGCCCTTGCTGGACGCTAACCGGAGTTCTGTTGCCGCTTCTTTTGGCACTTGTGCGCGGTGAGAGGAATCGCGCGCTCTGGCTGTCGTGGCATAAACCAGCGTCAGATCGGCAATCGCCTGCTCAGTACTCTCGAATATTCTGGCGTTATCTACAACCAGGTCCGCGCCGGACGCTGCGGCCCGACCCTTGGCTGTAGGCCAGCCCTGTTTTGGTACGACCAGACGTAAATCGCTGAGACCGCAGTTCAGCATGGCGCGACAGCACATGCCAATATTCTCGCTAAGCTGCGGACGAACGAGAATGATCGCGGGCGCAGGGCCACTATCTTGACCTGGGTCTGTCAAAGAAGAATCAGTGCCAGCCAACAGTCAGGACTCCGCTACGCCGCATCCGTTGTCTTGGACGATTCTGCGGTCATGGATAAGGTCTGAGTCTGATAAAGCCGATATATAAGGCTGTCACGCAGGGCATTATAGGATGCGTCGATTACGTTGGTGGAGACGCCCACGGTGTTCCATCGCTCGCCGGCATTATTGGTGGATTCAATCATCACCCGTGTCACGGCACGTGTGCCATCTCCCGGTGTTAGAATTCGTACCTTGTAGTCCGCAAGGCGCAGGTCTTCCAACGCGGGATATATGGGGATGAGTACTTTCCGCAACGCGGCATCCAGAGCGTTTACAGGACCGTTGCCCTCGGCGACGGCCATGTTGGTTTCGTCACCTACCCGAACCTTGACGGTGGCTTCTGACATGGTGACCAGATCGCCTTTTGCGTTCCAGCGGCGTTCATCAATGACGCGAAAACTGGTACACTGAAAGTATTCAGGCAGGGCACCCATTTCGCCACGAGCCAGAAGCTCGAAACTGGCCTCTGCACCATCATAGGCATATCCATAAAACTCACGCTCTTTGACCACATCAACGAGCCTGCTGATCTTCGGGTTATCGTCTTCAACATCAATTCCGATATCCCGGAACCGGGCCAGAATATTTGAGCGCCCAGCCTGATCAGATACGACAATGTGGCGGTGGTTCCCCACAAGCTCCGGTTCAATGTGCTCGTAAGTGCGGGGATCTTTTTCAACCGCGGACACATGCAATCCGCCTTTGTGGGCAAATGCAGACTCGCCAACATATGGCGCCGAGCGGTCCGGTGCCCGATTAAGGCGTTCATCCAACGTATGAGAGATGTGCAGCAGTTGTTTCAGGCCTTGTTCCGAGACACCCGTTGTGTACCCCATTTTCAACATCAATGTCGGAATGATGCTGACAAGATTTGCGTTGCCGCATCGCTCGCCCAGGCCGTTCAAGGCACCCTGAACCTGACGGACGCCGGCGCGCACGGCGGCCAGGCTGTTGGCAACGGCGTTGCCTGTATCATCATGACAGTGGATGCCGAGATGGCTGCCCGGCACCTCCTTGCAAACTTCGGTGACAATGTCGGCTATTTCGTGTGGTAGGGTACCACCGTTCGTATCGCACAGGACGATCCACCGAGCACCCGCTTCATATGCTGCGCGGACACACTGCATGGCGTAGTCCGCGTTCGCCTTGTATCCGTCGAAGAAATGCTCGGCGTCAAATATTACCTCAGATTTGTCTTTGTTTACCCGTTCAATGCTGTCACGGACCATGGCTACGTTTTCGTCGCGCTCAATCTCCAGCGCAACATCCACATGAAAATCCCATGTTTTGCCAACCATGCAGATATGGTCGGTGTCTGAGTTGATCAGGACATTGAGTCCGGGGTCGTTGCCGACACTGCGACCTGCACGGCGCGTCATACCAAATGCAGAAAACGCTGCATTCTTTAGTTTGGGGAGATCAGCAAAGAACGAGTCATCGGTCGGGTTTGCACCGGGCCAGCCTCCTTCAATGTAGTCAACGCCCAATGTGTCCAGATCGCGAGCGATGGCGACCTTGTCCACTGTGCTGAAGTCGACACCCTGGGTTTGTGCACCGTCACGTAGTGTAACGTCGTATATGTAGACGCGATTATCAGTCATGCCATTGTAGTCTTTATTCTTCACAAGAGGCCGGAGAGTGCCTTATTTGTCGGGAAGTCTCAAGAGCTTAGGTAGTTCACAATCCAGGTGCTACTTGATGAAAGCACTATTTTGTCGTAATCCATTAGTAGTTCCGGGGGTGTTGCAACACGGGTCGTTTTACATTTCGGCGATTGGCCGGAAACTGTGTGCAATTACGGGAAGAATGGTAGGTACAGGCAATGAACGACCAATCCTCCTGTGATTGTGATCGGGAAATCACTCTCGACGATCCCCGGTATCTGGCCTTGTACAAACGCGCCAGCGGGACCAACATCAACCCACAGACACTGCTCGCGACAGATTATCTGAACCACTTTAACGAAGTCATCATGCTTCTTGAGATGATCCCGGATATGCCGGATATGCTGGAAGACGCGAAGGAGTGGCAACCTAAATCCTACAAAGAACATTTCCAGGACAGCTCAGTCGCAGACAGAGAACTGGCAATTGAAGCATATGATGCCGTGCCGACGATTTATAAGGAACCATTCGTGCAAACCATTGTGCAGCTCAACAATCTTGTGGTGTCGGCACTAGCAAGAATTGAGCGGGATCTGGACAGCGGAAATGCAGATTTAATGCGTGAAAATGCAACCACTATATCGAGACAACTTCAAAGGCTGGTCGACGTTGCCGGCGGTATAATCCACGGTAGTGAAACTGGTCTGGAGCAGTCTGAGATAGATATTCTGCTTGGAACCGACTGACCCGATTCGCACGCACTAACTCATTATCTTCTATATCCCATCACGGACGAGGGCCTCGAAATCGTTCGCGGGCAATGGTTTGCCAAACAGGTATCCCTGTCCCATTTCGCACCCAAGAGCACTGAGAAAGGCTTCCTGACTGTCCGTTTCGATACCTTCCGCTGTGACGGCGAGGCCCAACTGTTGGGCCATTGTTACGATAGTACGGACCAGTGTGGCGGCATCGCGGTCTTGCGGTAGATTCATGACAAATGAGCGATCCACTTTCTGATTGTCCAATGGCATTTTTGCCAGAAAACTGAGCGATGAATAACCTGTGCCG
>JAJFID010000168.1 GCA_021775325.1 Rhodospirillales bacterium | reverse complement strand
AGGTTCTGGTTCCGGCTCCGGTTCAGGTTCCGGCTCGGGTTCCGGCTCGGGTTCCGGCTCGGGCTCTGGTTCGGGTTCCGGTTCGGGCTCCGGCTCGGGCTCCGGTTCGGGTTCCGGTTCAGGTTCTGGCTCAGGTTCCGGTTCTGGCTCGGGTTCGGGCTCCGGCTCGGGCTCCGGCTCGGGTTCCGGTTCTGGTTCCGGCTCGGGCTCGGGCTCCGGCTCCGGTTCTGGCTCCGGTTCTGGTTCTGGCTCAGGTTCCGGCTCGGGTTCCGGCTCCGGTTCTGGTTCCGGCTCGGGTTCCGGCTCGGGCTCGGGTTCGGGTTCTGGCTCAGGCTCCGGTTCGGGTTCCGGCTCAGGCTCCGGTTCCGGTTCGGGTTCTGGTTCCGGCTCCGGTTCAGGTTCCGGCTCTGGCTCAGGCTCCGGCGTACCTTCCGGCGGAAGCTCTTCTTCCGGTTCCAGATCCGGCTCAGGCTCTGGGTCGGGATCAGGCTCAGATCGCCGTACCCGATCTGGTTCCCGTTCGGGTGCCGGTTCTGCTTCGAGGACGGGTTCCGGTTCCGACACCTCCTGTGCGACCTCATCAGGTTCGACCTGCGCGACGTCCGTATCAATGGGGTCGGGATCGAACGACGGTGGCTCAATGGGTTCGTCCGGCAGAGGCGCATCTACCTCCTGATGCGGAACTTCCTCGGCCCGCGGTGCCGCGCCATCTTCCGGCGGCGCGGCCATATCCACATCTTCGTGTTCTGCCTTGCTGCCGGTATGAATGTTGGATGCGGATGCATCTTCGCTTGCTTCACCATCACCGGTGAACAGCGACTCCGCGTCTTCGTCATCGTCAGGGGCGCGTCCCGCCGGTTGCGAGTCCAGACCCGCCTCATCCAGCTCGTCAGCAGCATTTCGGGGACGGCTGGCAGGCGGCTCATCACCAGATGGTGATTCTTCTTCCGGCTTATCGTCTTCGTCGGCCACGGTGCGTCACCCCAGATTCTTGTCGTTAATCATGCAGGCAATCCACAGGCCCCATATCTTAACGTATTTGCGCATTAAAATAGTGGCAGATTTTTTCTGACAGGGCATCCAGAATTTGGGCAGTTCGTGTACTAATTTGTATCGGACATTCCGCCTGTGGCATTTAGACCTTACACATGGCGTAAAGACAGGTGTAGAGTGTAACCTGTTGTAAACATACGCGGTATAGATTGAAAATCCACCGAGCGTAGTTTACCGGACGGGGACGCCGAAATGGCACAAAGCGATCTGAGAGCCGTGGTCAGAGCGGTTCCCAAAAAGACATGGAACAGGATGGAGATTTTTCTCCAGTCGCTGGCGATCAACCTTCTGGCTCTCGCACTGCCCATTTTCATCCTTCAGGTCTATGACCGTATTCTACCGCTGGGGTCAACCAATTCATTGACTGTCCTGGCCACCGGATTTGCCATTGTCATTGCATTTGACACGGTCCTAAAACTGGCGCGAACCCGTATCATTACCTGGAATGGAGCACAGTTTGAACATGCCGCACGTCTGACCGCACTGGACAAGATCCTGCACTGCTCGTTGGAACAATACGAACAGGAGTCGCCCGGCGCGTATCTGGAAAAGGTCAACGCCATCAGCTCAGTCAAGGAGTTCTACTCCACCCAGATCGCCACCCTGTTTATTGACCTGCCGTTTGCAGTGCTGTTTCTCGGATTGATCTATCTGCTTGGTGGGCCGCTGGTCTATATCCCGCTCGCCCTGCTGTGTATTTTCGGCATTATTGCGATTATTGTTGGATTCAATCTACGGTCATCCATCCAGGAACGCGTGGATCACGACGACAAGCGATATGATTTCCTGATCGAAGTCCTGAATGGCATGACAACCATCAAGGCCATGAATCTGAAGTTGATCATGCAACGGCGGTTCGAACGGTTGCAGGAACTGACAGCCCTGGCCGTGCGCAAGGTTGCCCACAACAGCGCCGTGGCACAAGGTGTCGGTGCCCTGTTCAGTCAAATCAATATGGTTGGTGTGGTTGGTTTTGGTGCCTATCTGGTTCTGAATGGCGGTCTGACCGCCGGTACCCTTGCCGCCTGTATGCTGTTGTCGGGCCGGGCACTACAGCCGCTGCAGTCCGCCATGGGTATCTGGACAAGCTACCAGACCGTCAAGGTTTCCGCTGGCAAAGTGCGCGACGTTATGAACCTGGTCGACGAAGCGCCACGGAACCTGCCAGCTATTCCCCCTCTCACCGGCAAGCTTGAAGTCCGTGGTCTGAATTTCGCCTACGGTGGCGGAGATCCGTTCATCAAAAACATCAATCTGGAACTGAACCCTGGCGAGATCATTTCCATTGAGGGTGCTAACAGTTCCGGACGCACGACCTTGCTGCTGCTGTTGTTGGGCATGTTGAAACCACAAAGCGGTGAGATTCTGCTCGATGGCCAGAATATCTTTGATTTCAATCTGCAATCCGTTCGTCAGGAAATTTCGGCAATTTCGCACAATGCGCCATTGTACAGTGGCAATCTGATCGAAAACATGACCGGATTCCAGTGCGGAGACGCCATCCCCCTGGCGCTGGAACTATCGGCCAAGCTGGGATTAGAAAAGGAAATCAAGGCCCTGCCTGAGGGTTATGACACTCAAGTGGGTGGCAGCGCGGCTGATCGCATTCCGGGTGGAGTCCGTCAGCGCATCGCCATCATCCGGGCCCTGGTCGACAACCCGAAACTGATCCTGTTTGACGAGGGAAATCTGGCGCTTGATTCCCGCAGCGACGGTTTGCTTCGTGAACTGCTCATGGAACGTAAGGGTGACTCATCCATGATTATCGTCAGCCACCAGGAAGCCATGCTGGCCATGGGCGACAAGCGATACATCATGGTGGACGGCGAGCTTCGCCCGCGACTGGACAATGGGGAAACAGCGGCGTGACAAACATTGCCCTCATTGAACAGCTTACAGATGTACAGAAACTGAGCAATCCGGCCAGGTGTCTGGCACCGTTGCTGGACGCGGTTACATGGCGCGGCACGACGCGACAACTGGCCGAAGCGCAAACCGGTGCGTGGGCGCACCTTGATATCCGTGATCTGCGCAACATGATGGCAAACCTGAATTTCAGAAGCTGGGCCAAGCCCACCCGTCTTGGCAAGGTTGACCGCCGATTGCTGCCGTGCGTGTTTGAAGCTGGCAATGGCAAGTGCATGGTCCTGTGGCAAAATGCCGAGGGCCAGGTCGTCGCCTATGATGCCAGCACCGGCAATGTATCAACCAAGTTCCGGCGTACGACAGGCGGCACCGCGTACTATTTTGTGCCGGCCGACATATCAGAATTGTCATCAAAAAAAGGGTGGTTTTCGCCCGTCACAAAACGTTTCGAGCCATATCTTGTCCAGTTGCTGTCATTGTCTCTCGTCCTGAACCTGCTGGGGCTTGCCACACCGTTGTTTGTCATGACCGTGTACGACAAGGTGATTGGTGCCAGAAGTCTGGATACACTGTCCTATCTGGCCGTTGGCATGGGCGTTGCGCTGGCCTGCGATGCCACCATCAGGCTCATGCGCAGCACGATTCTGTCTTACATCGGGGGCAGGCTGGACCTGATCGTCAATTCTGCCGTTGTCGACAAAATCATGGATATGCCGCTGACACGACTGGAAAAATCCACCATCGGCTCGCAACTGGCACGGTTACGCGAATTTGAAGGCGTGCGTGGATTCTTTTCGGGACCCATGGCCATCGCGTTTCTGGAACTGCCCTTCCTGCTTGTCTATCTCATCGCCATCGCCGTCATTGGTGGTTGGCTGGCGGTTGTCCCGCTTGTTCTGCTGGTGGTGTTTGGCGGTGGCGCAGTCATTGCCCTGCGGTATGTGAAAAATACGGTTGCCGATGCGCTGTCTGGCAGCGCCGACTGCCAGTCCGTCCTCGTGGAGGTGCTGGAGAACATTCGCTCCATCAAGGACGAAGGCACCGAAGCCATCTGGATGGAACGGTTCCGCGAGCGCTCAACGGAACTGGCACTCTCGAGTCTGCGTGGAGCGCGCATCAATGCTGCTTTTCAGATTTTTGCCCAGGCCATCATGTTGATTGCGGGCGCAACCACGCTTGCTGTTGGCACCACACTGGCCATTGACGGTGCATTTTCCACAGGCGCGTTGATTGCCTGCATGGCCCTGGTCTGGCGCGTCCTGTCGCCACTGCAGACAATCTTCCTGGCATTTACCCGGCTTGAAGAAGTGAAAAGTGCCGTCAACCGCATCGATCAGCTCATGGGACAAACCACGGAAACCCAGTCACGGAATTCGAGCGAGGTTGTCGCCCAGGAAAGCCAGTTTGATGGCCGCATCACGTTTAACCGGGTTGTATTGCGTTATACGGCTGGCAACGAACCCGCTCTCGCCGGTGTATCGTTTGATATCAGTCCGGGTGAAATCGTCGCCTTTATCGGTGGCAATGGTTCCGGCAAGTCCACCATCCTCAAGTTGATCGCCGACCTCTATAAGGCACAAGCCGGAACCGTTCAGATCGACGGTGTGGATACACGCCAGCTCAATCTGGTGGATTTGCGGCAGTCCATTGGTTATATGCCGCAAAAAGTTGACTTCTTTTCCGGCAGCCTGACCGAAAACCTGCGCGTCGCGAATCCCACGGCAACATACGCGGAAATCGAGGATGCCTGTCACCGTGCCGGTATTCTGGATGACATCCAGTCGTTCCCGGGCGGGCTTGATACGTACCTCACGGAACAGGCTGTGAAGCAGGTATCAACCGGTTTCATCAAGGGCCTGTCACTGGCACGGACTCTGCTCGCGCCATCCAGTATAATGATGTTTGATGAACCCAGCGTCGGTCTGGATACGGAATCCGATGAAATGCTGCAAAAACAAATTGATTCCTATCGCGGCACAGTGACCACCCTGCTTGTTACCCACCGTCCGGATTATGTGCGACTGGCGGACCGGGTTATTGCGCTCGACAAGGGGCGCGTGGTTTTTGACGGCAGTCCGGAAGAACTGGCCAAGATTGGTGCCCGAAACCGTAAGGCAGCAGCGGAATAGATTAACACCCAGAACCTCATGACATGAGGACAGGAAGATGAACGTGGCAAACGAAAACGATCAAAACTCACCGAGCAGCGAATCCTGGGCCATTGGCCGAAAGCGGCTGGCCCAGTCCCTGATGCTGGAGGAAGAAGGCCCCGGCGGTATCATACGCTTCGCCGCTTTGTTGATTGTGTTGTTCCTGGGTGCGTTTGGTTTCTGGGCGACCCAGACCAAGATGATTGAAGTCATCTCGAGTTCAGGCGAGGTCTCGCCCATCGGCTCGGTCAAACGGGTTCAGCACCTGACCGGCGGGATCGTGACGGACATTCTGGTGGCACCCGGTGATATCGTGAAAAAGGGCGACATCATTATGTCGCTCGATCCCGTTGATGCCCTCGCCCGCGGCGATCAGTTAAGGACCCGGCTGGCCGGTCTGGAACTGGAGGCCCGGCAGCTTCAGGCTATCCTGAGTGGTGAAGCGGTCGACGTCAGCAACGATGCTGCAGAATCACAGTTTGCCGTCATGCAGGATTCACAGGCCCAAATCCTGCTGGCCAAACGCGAAGCCATGGAAGCGCAAAAAGTCGTGGTCGACAAACAGATCGCCCAGAAGGGCGAAGAAGGCCGGTTGCTGCGCGATCAACGCAAATCCATCGAACGGCAGATGGAAATCCTGAATGAACAGGTCGATATGCGGCAGACGCTCGCCGACAAGGGCCTGATTTCGAAGATACTCATGCTCGACTATCAGCGCGAACAGGCTGGCCTTGAAGGTAAGCGCACGGAGGTCCTGGGGCAGATACGCCGTCTGGCAGAAGAGATCGCCGAGCTGGAAAGCCGAAAGATCGAGATCGATACACGACTGGCCCAGGAAGCGGCCGAGAATCTGGGCAAACTGAATGCGGAGATCGCCGAACTGCGCGCCTCCATTTCGCAGGCTGATACAGAAGTGTCGCGGGCCCGGGTCATCTCACCCGCCAATGGTGTGGTCCAGAACTTCCAGACCGAAACCGTCGGTGGTGTGCTGGCACCGGGTGAGACCGTGCTTGAGGTTATTCCCACGGACGCTGAACTGAACGTGGAAGCCCGCATCACAACCAATGACATCGGCTTTGTGTTCCGGGGTCAGGAAGCCCGGATCAAGGTGCTGACCTATGATTACACCCGCTATGGTGAAATCAACGGGGTGATTGACCGCATATCGGCGACCACACTGGAAGATGAACAGGGCAACCCGTTTTTCCGTGCCAATATCAGGTTGGAAAAAAACTATGTGGGTGACGATCCGTCCAAGAATGTGGTGCTGCCGGGCATGACGGTCATCGCCGATATCCGCACCGGTGAGAAAACACTGGCCGAGTACCTGCTCAAGCCCATCTACACGGCACTGGATCAGGCCTTCCGCGAACGCTGATCTCTCAGCCCTCAAACGTTCGATACTACGTTACATTGAACGTGATGATTTCCGTGGTCACGTCCCCATTATCATCCGTAACATTGATGGATGCCTCATAGGTACCGTCCACGGCGTTACCGGTATAGGTATATGTATTGGCATTGCTGTCCAACGTGAACCCGGCAAGCGACGTCGATGGTGTGATGGCATAGGACAAACCATCTGAGTCTTCATCACCTGCCAGAATCATACCCTTGTAGTTCTCGCCATTGGCAACACTGATGGTATCCATATCCTTGAATGTGGCGCCACCGATCATGACACCGTCATTACCATTGCCACTGGCGTCCTGAAGAACCGTGCCGCTGGCCTCGTCGAATTTCCAGTAGGCCACAAGACCAGATTCGTCACCGTTCAACTGTTTGTTGCGATTATTGGCAATATCGGTTGATGATCGCACAGCATCCCATACACGCACATCGTTCAGCTCGCCCGTAAAGGCATCTCCGGTATCAAACGTACCGCCAACTGAGTCCTGTTCCTGCCCCAGCACTACCGTACCGCCCGCCACCAATGCACCGGAACCAGATGACCCCGATGTGGTCTGAGCAACGCCGTCAAGATAGATACTGATTCCGGTGGAACCGTCGTAAGTGGCGGCAACGTGGTGCCATTGACCATCGTTGACTGCCGCACCTGTACTGGTGATTGAAGAGGTGCCGTTATTGTTGCCGTCGGCGACGACCGTCAGTGCGCCGCCATTGGTATAGAATATGAAAGAGTTATCCCCGCCCGTACTACTGGCGTAGGAGAACATGGTCTCGGTCGACTCCGTGGTTTTCATCCACATCTCGACAGTCAGCGCGGTGGTTCCCATGTTGGCAACATTGCTGAACACAGCCGCGTCATTGTTATCGCCAAATACCAATGCATTGTCATTGGCCACCGTCGGGGCCTTGC
The DNA here is from genome assembly GCA_021775325.1 of Rhodospirillales bacterium. Lineage (GTDB taxonomy): Bacteria > Pseudomonadota > Alphaproteobacteria > Rhodospirillales > Casp-alpha2 > JABJGO01. Next base: position 2,211 of record JAJFID010000168.1, on the reverse strand, counting down.
CCACATCCACGGTGATGGTTTCGTCGTCCACACCGGACGTGGCACCACTGGCGCGGATGGTAAAGCTGTCGTTGCCCTGATAATCGGTATTCGGCGTATAGGTCCACTGGCCCGTAGCAGCATCCAGATCAACCGTGCCATTCGTCGGGGTGCCGATAGTTGTGAAGGTGCTCTCACCAACCAGACCATCGGTGTTCATTTGGCCGGAAACGCTGGTATCTTCTGCCGTGGAAGTATCGTTACCCTGAATGTCAGGAGCGTTGGACACCCACGAAGCGCCCGCCGTATCGTCAGATGAAGAATAATTCGTAATGGTTCCGGTATTCCCGTTCCCCGAAGAGTCAGCGACTGTGCCGCCCTGACCAGTCAGAATAACATCGCCTGAAAAGTCTGGCGTGCCCTGAACGTCTGCCACATCGACACTGAAGGTTGACGAAGATGAAGCTGCGACGGAGGTCACGATATTGTAGATCTGAATACGCATATCCGGATTGGTATTGTCGTTGACCTGATCAATCCTGATCTCGTCGATACCGGACCAGTTCAGGTTGAGGACTGCCTGCGCTGTACTCAACGTGATCGTGGTCGTAGCGCCGGTTACCAGACTATCGTTGTTGTACCCCGAAATCGTGATGTTGGTGATACCCGATCCCGAGGGTTTGTTCACGGTCATCGACGACAGGTCAAAGTCGGCACCACCATTTTTGGTAATTTTTGCCACCTGGAACCCGGCAGCAGCATCTGTACCAAATGCCTGCAGGTACACAGGGCCGCCAGATGATGAGCCCACACCTATGTTTTGCGTGCCATCCGAGTTCTGAACAAAGAAGTCCCAGCCCAGCCCACCATAATTGACCTCCGTGTGCGATGGCATTCCAAAATCAAGGGCTTCATTCACGGACGAAAAATCAGTCGTCGTTTCGGCCGCAGCCGGCTTGAACTTGAACGCGTCCGAACCGCCACTTCCTGTAACTGTATAGGTGATATTGCCGTTCGTGATATCAGCCTGTGTAAACTTGTCACCCGCACTTAGTGTTACACCGCTTTTCTTGAGCGCACCATTTGACGGAATGGAAATCAGTTCAAACTCTGTGCTGCTGGTCGTGGTTGAGTCCATGGCCGTGAGCGACAGCATGCCCGCCTTGATCGTGGTTTCTGTTCCGATCTCAATTGCGTCGTTGTCATCCAGTTTCCAATAACCCGCCAGACCGGTCTCACCACCGTCCAGCGAATGTGTCATGTAGTCGTTGATCTGCGCAGTGGTCAGCCCGGTTGACCAGACGCTGGCCTCAGCCATTTCACCATTGAAGTCGCGATTGGTATCCAGTCCCAACTGGAAGTTGGCACCGCCTGAAACCACGGTGTTGATTGTGTGGTTGCTATCACCAAACAGGTCAACCACCGCCGTTAACAGGACACCGTCCTGATAGACCTTCAGATCGCGCAGTTTGGTTCCGCCTGTGGGCAAGACAACGGCGTAGTGATGCCATTGGCCGTCGTCGGTAGCGGTAACGGGCTGGAACGTGATCGCGCCAGCACCAATATCCAGCGTAACACCCTGTCCGCCACCGGCACTTGTCCATCCGTTGAGGCCAAAACCAAACTGACTGAAAGAGCTTCCATCACCACCATACTTGGCCAGTACCTGGCTGGCACTGGAAGACGACTTTGCCCACAGCATAATGGTCCGTGCCGCCGAGCCGGCGGGTCCAATAGTGCTGGTAAAGGTGACTGAGTCCCCCGTACCATCGAATGACAGCGCCGAACCCAGATGATTGATGAACTGCGGACCATCACCACTACCGGACTCCGCAATTGTCGCGCCAGATACAAGTGTGCCATTTGTCTGGGTCAACGTGTTATCAGCCACTGTCGTACCATTCACGTCGTCATAGGTGAACTGAGCAACAAGATTTGACGTATCGTAATCATAACTCTGCGTCATACCTTCGCGAATTTGTTCTACTGTACGGGCAGTATCCCACACACGGGAATTATCCATCTGACCATCGAAAAAGTTCGAAGCACCGTCATTGCGGCCGATATGCAAATTGGTGGCGCCGTCGAGCTGCCGCATCGTCACGCCAGCCTGTGTTGTGACCAGATCGCCGTTTACATACAGATTGACCGTACCCGTAGCCGTCGTGGCGGTAGTACTGGCGGCATCGAACACGACAGCAAGATGGGCCCATTCACCAAGTGTGAGAGCCG
>JAJFID010000167.1 GCA_021775325.1 Rhodospirillales bacterium | reverse complement strand
AGCCAGGGCGGGTGCCATCGTTATTGATAATACCAGCCACTTTCGCATGGACCCGGACGTTCCGCTTGTGGTGCCTGAGGTCAACCCGGAAGCCATCGCGCTCCATACCAAAAAGGGCATTATTGCCAACCCCAACTGTTCGACAATTCAGATGGTTGTAGCACTCAAACCGCTGCATGATCTGGCGACCATCAACCGCGTTGTTGTCTCCACCTATCAATCGGTTTCGGGCGGCGGCAAAGAGGCCATGGACGAGCTGTTCAACCAGACGCGCGGTATTTTTGTGAATGATCCGGTGCAGAAACACATGGGTAAATTTACCAAGCAGATCGCCTTCAATGTGATTCCACATATTGACAGCTTCATGGACGATGGCTCCACCAAAGAAGAGTGGAAAATGGTCGTTGAGACCAAGAAAATTCTCGATCCCAACATTCGTGTCCACGCCACGTGCGTACGTGCGCCTGTGTTCATTGGTCATGCGGAAGCCGTCAACATTGAGTGCGAGTATGAAATAGATGAGGCCGCTGCCCGCAAGGCCCTCAGGAAAGCACCCGGCATAACCGTCATCGATGTGCGGGAGGATGAGGGCTACGTCACACCGGCGGAATGCGCAGGGGAGGATCCTGTTTTTGTCAGCCGCATTCGCTCAGATCCGACGGTTGAGAACGGGCTCAGTCTGTGGGTTGTCGCCGATAATCTTCGCAAGGGTGCGGCACTCAATACCATGCAGATCGCTGAAGAGCTCATTGGTCAGAAGAGTGAACAGGCGGCCTGATTGTTTCGGTTTCCGCCGCCTGTTTCAGTTTACTGCGCCGCATTCAGGACGTCCACGACATCCACATGTTTCTGACTTTTCCGGCTTGTTTCGGTCGAGGCCGCAATCGCTACGCCACGCCGTTCTTCACCGCTAAATTCCACAATATGGCGTCGACGATCAGGCCCGAAAAATCCTTCTTTGCGCACAAATGGCCTGGGGTCTTCAATCACAGTTTTGATCCGCCCGAGTATCTGGGTGACGGAACAGGGTTTGACCACAAACTCGGTTACACCCGCATCGCGCGCGCGCGTGACGTTATCTTTTCCCGATAACGCTGTAACCATAATGACCGGCATGAACGGGTCAGGGCTGTCTTTGCTGTTTCTGATGAAATCTGTAAATTCGATACCGTTCATTTTTGGCATCTCCCAGTCCACGAATATAATGTCCGGCGGACGCAAAGCTATTTCTTTAACGGCTTCCAGGCCATTGCTGACGCGTTCCATGTGCCGCGCGCCGAGGTTCCGCAATATGGTCTCAAGAATGCGCGCGCAAAAAACGTTGTCCTCGACGATCAGAAAGCTAATGTCTGACAAATAGTCACAATTTTCTTCAATCGTGTCCGAGTTATCACCACTGTCCGGTGAGTTCGCCTTGCTCATGAGAGCCTCTCCTGCCCGTTGACTCCGGACGCAAAACATCAGTTCGCGCCAGTTACATATTTAGTAAATTCTAGTCTAGCGAGTACTATATTATTTGACAATGCCTTACACGATAAAGTCATGTAGAACCAAAATCTGCATGTTTTGCGGAAAACCGTGATCAGCTCAGGAAAACGGCGTCGAATTCAACACTCGGTGCGTCGATTTTGTCCTGTGCCGTGACCAGCATCAGCTCGGTACCAGCGTTTTCCCAGGTCGCGTGAGTCAGTGCCCAGATTGATGACACAGACCGGGCGAGGGCCATATCAGGCTTCCCCGGATCGCGGAGACTGTTTCCCAGATAAAGCGCCATGAACGCGTCACCGGCACCTTTCTGTTCCACGGGCAGAACAGGGGTTGTCACCACCCAGGCACCATCGTTCCGGATGGATGCTGTTGCCAGGGATTGCTCGCCTGTTACCGGTATTGATGTCACGACTACCGTGTCAGTACCGTGTTTGTCGATGACAGACTGCGCGGCTTGAACAGCGGTTCTTACATCCGTTATTTTTGTGCCGGACAGAACTTCCAGTTCATAGGCGTTGGACTTGATGACGTCGGCCTGGCCCAGGCCCTCGGCAAGATAAAACTCGACGATTTGATCAGATACATACGTCCCCGTATCCCGATCACCGATCACCGGATCCAGATAGAACCTGGCGTCCGAATTGGCCGACCTGATCCGTTTTACGGCATCCAGCAGGACGCGACCGGATCGGGTAGAGCCGAGATATCCGCCGATGATGGCCTGACATTCCGCAAACAGTGCCCGCTTTTCCAGACCATCGATAATATCGCCAAGAATTTCAGGCTCGACAGCAGCACCACCAAATCCGCCATATCCCGGATGGTTGCTGTAAAGCACGGTATGAACAGGCCATACATCGAATCCCATGCGCCGAAGGATAAATACGGCGGCGGCGTTTCCGACGTGACCGTAGGACACGTGTGACTGGAAGGATAGAATGCCCATCAAACTGCCGAAACCGGCCCCCGCAACCTTGCCTTGGTGACACCCGGATTGTAGTGTCCCCGTCGAAAATAAATGGTTCGAAAACAACCGGGTCAAAACAACCCGAAAAAATACCGTGACCAGACTACCCTGAGGAGATTGGCAAAAGATGAACAAGACCGTCCGCCCCCACCGCAGTGTTTTGTATATGCCCGGATCAAACACCCGTGCGCTCGAAAAAGGCCGCTCGCTGGCCGCCGATGCGCTGATCCTCGATCTGGAAGATGCCGTCGCGCCCAACCTGAAAGAAGAAGCCCGGACCAACGTCTGTAACACCCTGTCCGACGGTGGTTACGGTATGCGCGAGATGCTCATCCGCGTGAACGGTTTCCAGACCGAATGGGGCCTTGCCGACATGATCGCTGCGGCCACATCCGGCGCCCACGGCATCGTGGTGCCCAAGGTGGAAAGCGCCGACGCCATCCGTATGGCGGAGTCCATTCTGGATGAAAACGGCGCACCCGATGATATGGGCATCTGGTGCATGATCGAAACGCCTTTCGGGGTGTTGAACGCCGAGCGGATCGCCGCGTCGGGTCACCGCATCGCCGGGTTTGTCATGGGCACGTCCGATCTGGCAAAAGACGTGCACGCGGCTCACACCCGTGACCGCCAGCCCATGTTGTATAGTCTGTCCCAGTGCCTTTTAGTGGCACGCGCCTATGGCATTGCCATTCTGGACGGCGTCCATCTCAACCTGACCGATGACGAGGGATTCTATCATTCCTGCATCCATGGCCGTGACCTGGGGTTTGATGGCAAGACCCTGATTCATCCCAAAACCATCGATGTGGCCAATGAGGTTTTTGCGCCCAGCGAGAAGGAAATCGCCTGGAGCCACAGCATTATCGATGCCTTTGCCGAAGCCCAGGCCCAGGGCGAGGGCGTGGTTCTGGTGGACGGCAAGCTGATCGAGAACCTGCATGTGGAAGCCGCCAAACGCACGGTGGCGCTGGCTGCGGCAATCGAGGAAATGAGCGCCGCCAACGCTGCCTGAAAACGCCACCTGATATCACAGCCAGATTAAGCCACCAGACGGAGAGCAACACACATGGCAACGAAGACCAACCCGGGAAACTTCTTCGAGGATTTTTATCTGGGCCAGATCATTCAACACGCCACACCGCGCACAGTCACGGAAGGCGACGTATCGCTGTATACGGCGCTGTACCCGACCCGGTTTGCGCTGCCATCATCCGATGCTTTTGCGCAATCGCTGGGTTATCCCGGCGCACCCGTGGATGACATGCTGGCGTTCCATGTTGTGTTTGGCAAAACCGTTGCCGATGTATCGCTGAACGCCATCGCCAATCTGGGTTATGCGAACGGTCGGTTTGTGGCGCCTGTTTTCCCCGGTGATACACTGTCCACAACGTCCGAGGTCATTGGCCTGAAACAGAATTCCAACGCCAAAACCGGCGTTGTTTATGTGCGCTCCACCGGCACCAATCAGGCGGGCGAGGTGGTGATCGAGTACGTGCGCTGGGTCATGGTGCGCAAGCGCGACGAGACCAGCGCGGCACCCGAAACCGTGGTGCCCGATCTGCCCGACGCCGTATCCCCTGACAGTTTTGTCATCCCGGCGGAACTGGAACTGGAAGCCTACGATGCGATCGCGGCGGGCAGCCCCCATGTGTGGGGCGATTACCAGGTGGGCGAGCGCATCGACCATGTGGACGGTGTCACCATCGAGGAATCAGAGCACATGATGGCGACGCGCCTCTATCAGAATACGGCCAAGGTGCATTTCAACCAGCATACGGAAAAGGATGGCCGGTTTGGCCGCCGCCTCATGTATGGCGGGCATATCATTTCACTGGCCCGCGCGCTCAGTTTTAACGGCCTCGCCAATGCCCAGTGGATCACCGCCATCAACGGCGGCCGCCACGTGGCCCCCACATTCGCCGGCGATACCATCTACGCCTGGTCAGAAATCCTCGACAGCCAGGCCGTAACCGGGCGCGATGATCTGGGCGCGCTCCGTGTGCGCACGGTGGCGGTCAAAGACAGGGCCTGTGCCGATTTTCCGGGCACGGATGCCGACGGCAAATACGATGAGGCCGTGGTGCTGGACTTCGACTACTGGGTGTTGATGCCAAGAGGTTGAAATCACCCGGTTATTTCGATCCTCTCGCGTCATGTTCCATAATGCTGCCGGGCCCCGGTTTTCTGGCGAAAACCTCGGAATGTAGACCTCTGGCTACCGGTAATTTGCCAGATTATGGAAAATATCGAGTCTCGTTTTGTTTCAACAACCTGGGCGCTGTCCTAGACCCGAATCCGGCCTATTTTGACTGCCTGTAAGTCTTTGATATCACTCAATTTGTAGACTTTCGACTACTTTTGACCACTATTTTACCCCTTCGAAGTCTACATTTTGTTTTAAAACAAGGGGTTAGGGTGACGAATTTTCCATAATACGGTAGACATTTGACTACATTTGAAACGGGTTTGGGCGATTCTGAACCAATCGGCCAGTTTTTCACGCTTCCACCCATATTATGCGCATAAGGAATCGCGCTGTCCGACAGTGTTATTGAATATGACACGAGGGGGTGTCACCTAATATGGCTATTTCATAGCCAGAGACGGTATTACCTGACAGTGCCATCTCTTGATGGCACGAGAGGGGCACGACGCGCCAGAAAACACTACCGGCAAGTCGGTATTAGATTTACGATGTCAAACAACACATAGGATTAATAGCATAAAAAGGGCTAAAAGTCAAGTTCGAAATTTTGACCACGGAGACTCAGAGAAATAGACTCAATCCTCTTTCCTCTCTGAATCTCAATGGCTCACACCTGCTTCAGCGCGGCGTCGGCCAGGAACGCCGAGCGTGAGATTTGTCGTTCTGCTGCCGCGGCGTCGATCTGCGCGAGCACGGATGGATACAGGGTGATCTGCACGCGGGTTGCCTTTTCGCGTACGGGGGCCGAAACCATAAACGCCACACCGGTCACAAAATCAGGCGAGGCCATAACAGCATCAAGTGTGGACGGGGCGGGCATACCGTCGCCATCTTCAAGCATCCCCTGGATGTGAAACTCAAGCGCTTCACGGGCCATTTCCCTGGCCTCGTCAAGAGTCGCTGCTGCGGTGATGCATCCGGGAAAGTCGGGAAAACTGACGCCGTAGTCGCTGTCTGCGTCCTTGTGGATGATGGCGATGTAATTGGTCATCTCAATTTAACTCCGGATTGCTTTTCGATACTCTTAACTGTCACCGTATTTCCGATTTAGTAGTCGTCAAACACATGACTTTGAAATTGATAAAACTAACGATGCAACAAAGAGCCCAGACAACACTAATTGAATCTTGTGATATCGTTTCCCTACATCAGTTAGTACTCCTGATTTTAGGAAAACGAGGTCATGGGTGGGCATAAATGCTTGCCAGATTGTCAAGTTAGCCTTGACTTCATGATTAATATTTTGTCGCACTTTGATGTGTGCGAAAGAAGCCCCGAGGAACAGAATTACATTTACGGCAATCATGAATGAACACATAGTACGCAACCAACCTAACTCACTTTGACAGTTTAATTACAGTGGAACTACTGTGACAGTTAACTTTTAGTGAGACTCAGAAAAAAGGGAGCTTAGTCTTCTTTGAGTTATGGGGGGTATGGGGACACTTTACTGAAATTCCCCGGAATTCCGAAATGTGACCTAAAATTTGTGGTGCACTGTTTCCATGGTAAGAGATTTTTTCTCATTTCTCTGTGTTCTGTTCCTGGGCCTGATTGTTTACTACAATGTAATGTGATCGCGTGTCGTTGACCGCTTCGCCGGTTACTCCACGGACACAACATCGACCCTTAAGTTTTTGCCCAGCGCCGCAGCCGCCTGATCCAGTTGATCCAGGCGCGAGGCGTGGTGAATATCCAGCAGGCGGTCAACTTGTGGGCCGTGCCATGCCAGTTTTCTGGCCATGTCGGCTTTGGTTAAATCGGCATCGCGCATGGCCTGATAAATGATGGTCTTGATGGTTGTCTGGGTCGGCAGCGCCACCCGGGTTTTGCCGCGCGACGGTGCGGGCACGTCTTCACGTTTGGCGATGCGCGCCGCAATCGCTTCTTCGAAAGCGTCAACGGCGTGAAGCAGGGCGTTCTGGTCATCCTCACCGAAGCTGACGAGTTCGGGAAAATCCCGGCTGGTTACCATCACGGTTTTGTTGTCATCCGGTGTCAGGATCACGGGGTAAGTCAACATGACTGATCCAATACTAAATACTAAACATAAAAATAAACGTACTTTAAACTCTAACAACAAATATCAGTCTACTTGAGATTGAGGTCCTTTTTGATCTTGTTCACGAGCCCGGTGCCAAGTTCTTTGCGGCTGCCATGCATGGGCAACTGGGAACGAAGGTCGCCACGAATAACGGTTAAATGACCGCTGCCGCCTTTGTGTGTTTCAAAGGTGCATCCCTGTTTCTTTAACCAGCGTCTGAACTCGTTCGGGTTCATAAAAAGAGTATACACAACACATCTGTTGTACACAACATAAATGTTGTGTTTCTCGGAGAATGTTCTCCCGCCCCGGATCATACGCCGCGCCGTTTATCAGAACCTCTGGCTAGGCGCGGAGGGCTTCCAGGGCGCCTTGGGGGTTGTTGTAGATTATCGTCAGCAAGGCCCTTGCCGGTTCGTCGGGCTTTCTGATGCCCTGTTCCCAATTCCGCAGGGTGCCGATGGGTATACCATAGGCTTCCGAAAATTTTGGTTGTGACAGCCCGGTTCTCTCGCGAACGCGTTTTACGTCTACCACGTCAATCAGCCGGACTGACCCGCGTGAGGTGTCGCCGTCCAGGTACGCCGTGGCATCATTGAGGCCAGCCACAATCTTGGTGAATGCTTTGGTCATCATCACTACTCTCTGCCCAATTTACCACGGTGACAGGTTATTATCAGTTGGGGTCCGGTTACCAAGCTGCATTAGGCGCTCAAATGTCGCGGACACCAGTAGTACAGTCCACACGGTAAGGGCGATCCCGACCACCGAAGAAACACCAGAGAGAACAAGTTGGACAATTGTATCTTCACTGTCCAAATCGAGTACTAGTGCCAACGGAAAGAATACGACCATTGCAATAAAATATGGCGCCAACATGGCGAAAAACAGGGGCGAAATATTCTGACACTTCATGACTTTCCACGACCGAATTGCCTTGCTGGATAATGATCCCCCGTCCTCAATTGCAATCGCTGGATACCACAGTATGATTCGGAACAGGATCATAGCTATTGGTATTATCAGTAACATAGGTACGACAATTGATATCAGGAAATCGAATGTGTCGAAAAGTTCTGGATCCGGCATAGGTGTCAAGAACGGCATCTGTGCAAACAGTGGTATGTAAAACAGGGAGTTTCCTATCAGCAGTGCCAGAAAGAAAAGAAGCTCTCTATGTCCCAGGGCCAGCCCTTTACTTTCCTGAAGAAGATACCGCCGATGAACATTTACGGACAGAACTGCGAAGATCCCTGCCGTAACTAATCCAGAAGTTACTGTCCAGGCGAGAGAGGGGAACACACCTTGCGCGGTCCCGAAAACAGCCGGGCTTCCAACAAAGAGATTGATTGCGTGCAGAACAACGGGAATAACAGAAACAGATAATAACTCCCGTATTTCGGATCGCACAAATCTGCGAACCGACGAACTCAGGGTTTTCGCTGTCAAATGTTGGGTTTCTGAGGGCACGACAACACCGATACTATTGGAACAGGATATCTACCTTGCGTTGTATACGGTATCGCGAATTTATGGAAGCTGGAATACTCAGTTGTGCAACCCTACCGCAAAATTCGCTCCCGCCCCGGATCATAAGCCGCACCTTTAATCAAACTCGCCCGGCTCACCTCACCAAAAGCCTCCACGGCGAAATCGTTGCGGTCCAGGTATTCCACCGGCAGGTATCCGATGGCGAGGCTTTTGCCCACGGTGTAGCCGTAGTTGCCCGACGTGGTCTGGGCCACGGCTTTGCCGTCCACCAGAATGGCTTCGCCGCCGAATAAGGGCAGGGGATCGTCGAGGGCGAGGCAGATCAACTTTTGTCTGACGCCGTCGTCGCGGATACGGGCGAGGGCATCGCGGCCCAGAAAATCGCCCTTGTCCCAGTCGATAAGGAACTGGAGTCCGGCCTCGAACGGGTTGTAGTCGGGCGTGATATCCACGCCCCAGGCCAGGTAGCGTTTTTCCAGCCGCAGGCTGTCCACGGCCCGGTAGCCCATGTTGGTAATGGCGGATTGCTGGCCTGCTTCCTGTAACGTCTCGTAGACGTAACTCACATACTCTGTGGGGATGTAAAGCTCCCAACCCAGTTCGCCGATGTAGGTCACGCGATAGGCCACCGCTGGTGCGTAGCCGATGCGGATGTCGCGGGCGGCGGCAAACGGGAAACCGGCGTGGGAGACATCGTCATCGCAGACCTGTTCCAGCACCTCACGCGCCAGCGGTCCGGCCAGATTGATCACCCCGTAGGCCGACGTGATATCGCGGATGGTTACGCTGTCGCTTGGTCGCAGGTTGCTGTCGATCCACTGGCGATCCCGGACTGGAAATCCCGAGCCGGTAATGAGCCAGAAACAATCGTCGGACCGGCGGATGATGGTCACGTCGGCTTCGATGCCGCCCCGCGCATTGCACAGTTGCGTGTAGGTGCCGGTACCGGGTGCTTTGTCCACATTGGCCACGGCCAGGTAGTTGAGGAACGAACACGCATCCGGGCCGCTGATTTCTAATTTGGTGAACGACGTCATGTCGATCAGAACGACGCCCTCACGCGCCGCCCGGTGTTCAGCGCCCACCGTGTCCATCTGATGGGCGCGGTCGAAATTGAGCACGTCTTCGGTTGGTGTGTCGCCCGCCCGGAATTCAGGCGCAAACCAGTTGGCCCGTTCCCAGCCAAACTTGGAGCCGAACACGGCACCCTGATCTTTGAGTGTGTGATAGAGCGGGCTGCGGCGCACACCGCGGGCACTTTCCAGCTCCTCACCCGGCCAGTGGATGGCGTAATATTTGGTGTAACTCTCATGCGCCCGGTCATGCAGGAATTTGTGACCGGCGTGCAGGGCACCAAACCGGCGGATATCGAAGGGCCACAGATCAAGGCCCGGATCGCCATTGAGAATCCAGTCAGATACCACCTCGCCCACACCACCCGAGGCGGCGATCCCCGACGTAAACGCACAGGCCGCAAAAAAATTGTCCAGGCCCGGCACCGGCCCGATCACCGGCTCGCCATCGGGCGATATGGGGATGGGTCCGTTGACGATGGTGCGCACACCCAGATCATTGAGGATAGGCAGGCGGTGGGCGGCGGGTTCGAAAATTTCTTCCAGCCGGTCCATGTTGTCTTCGAACAGGAACCGCTCGTTCTGCCACGGAAAACCGTCTCTGGCATTGACGATTTCGGTCCTCTTCTCCCAACCGCCGATAGCCAGCGCGCCCGGCTCGGGTTTGGCGTAATAACCGCCGTCCGGATCACGGAATGCCGGGATGCCATCGGGAATATCCGGGGATTTTTCCGTCACCATGTACTGGTGCTCAACCACACCCGCCGGAATCTCCACACCGGCCATCCAGCCCACCTGTCGCGCCCACAGGCCAGCCGCATTGACCACAGTGTCGGTTTCGATGGTGCCGTGGTCGGTGACCACGTGGCTGATGCGGTTATCCGTTTGCACCAGTTCTTTCACCATGCAGCCTTCAAAGATGCGGCCGCCGCGCGCCCGGAAGCCTTTGGCGTAGGCCTGGGTCAGGCTGTTGGGGTCGATGTGACCATCGTCGGGGATGAAGGCCCCGGCGATCAGATCGTCCGTATTGATGAGTGGATAAATGTCTTTGATCTCAGACGGGCTGAGCAGGTCCATCTCAAACCCCACGGCCCGTGCGGCAGAATGGGATTTCAGCAGTTCCTTGCGCCGGTCTTCACTGGCCGCAATGCGAATGCTGCCGACCTTGCGCCAGCCGGTTTCCTGACCGGTTTCTTCGGCAAGCGTATCGAACAGGCGCACGCTGGCGTTCATGATGCTCATCAAGTTCTGTTGTGATCTGAACTGACCCACCAGCCCCGCCGCGTGCCATGTGGCACCCTCGGTCAGTTTGCTTTTTTCCAGCAACACCACGTCGCGCTCACCAGAGCGGGCCAGATGAAAGGCGATGGAAGTGCCGATGCACCCGCCACCGATGACCACAATGCGGGCCTGTGTGGGAAATGACTTCGCCATGCTGTTTCTCTGAAACCTGTCTGGATTACGCAGCGGATGCCGTTGACGACGAAGACTGACGACGACGGTTAACGCGTTTCTTGCGGGTGATCTTTTCCACACCAAAATCGAACGGCACCCATCCCTCGGGTACCACAGAATCACCGGCCACCAGACCATCAAATTCGGCACGGATGCGGGCATCGGTGTCCGCATCAAGCGCTGCCGGATTGCTTGTGGACAGAACCTCCAGGGCCTTGTTCAGGGCCCGCTGCTGAATGGTGGACGCGCCCTCCTGTTCCCACTGTTCGCGCAGTTTGCGGTCGGCCATTTCGGGCATGAAGGTGGCCGTGTGCATGCGTTCCAGGGTGGATGGGTTGGCGGCAAACATGCCGGCCGCACCGGTCGCCTTGATTTCTTCCAGCGAGGCACTTTCTTTGGAGAACCCGAAACCGTCGCGCACGCGCTTGATCATCTGGGCGATTTCGTTGTCGATGGTGACTTGCGCATAGTCGAACGTCATCAAGGCGTCCTGCAGACCACCCATGACGATGAAATCCACACCGGACGTGGCACCCAGCAGGGGCGACATGCCCTTTTCAAAGCCAGCCTGGGCGTCGGGAATTTTCGAATTTGTCAGGCCCAGATATCCACCGGCGGGCACGTTGTAAAAACGGGCCATCTGGCACACGGCTGAATTCATCATGCCGATCTCGATGGCACCGGGCGCATAGGCACCGTCGCGCATATCGGCAAACACCGGCAGGAAGTTGTAAATCTGTGCGGTTCCGGCTTTTGACATTTGCGCCAGCGTTGCCGCCGCCAGCCATTCCGCGTTCATCAGCGTCAGCATACCGGACAGTGACAGGGGTGTGCTCAGGCCCCCCATGGGTGCAATGGTGCCGTAGGCCGTGACATCGTTTTCGGCGAAATACATGAGCATTTCCGTGCTGTCGAAATCCATGGTCAGTGGCGAGACGATGGAGCAATAACCGAAATTGATAAACGGGCGTTCCCAGAATGCTTCTTTCGATCCGGCGATCATCTCGCCCAGTTTCAGGACCTGTTGCGCCTCACGCACATCGATGACGGACGTGCGGCAGGGCTTCATGCAGTTCTTGAGCGCCGGATAGAACCGGGACAGGCTGAACTGATCTTTCGGTGCGTCATCGGCCAGTGTGGATATGGAAAACACATCAAAACCGGGCAACTGATTGACCAGATGGGCGATGTTGGCAATGTCAGCAGACGTAGCCCGGCGCGCCTTGCCGGTGACCGGATCGACGATATCAGGTGCCGAACTGGCGGTCACAATGACCGGCAACTTGCGCGGGAAGGTGACGTCCAGCGCCGGATCGCGTCCGCGCAGCGTAATGGTGGGCGGCACCATCGCGCGGTATTTCTCCACAATGGCAGACGGGATTCTGACCATCTCGGTTTCATGATCAACCGTGCAACCATGCTCGGCAAACCGTCTGCGCGCCTTTTCGTTGCGCACCAGCAGCCCGACTTCTTCCAGTATTTCCAGCGACGCCTCATGCACATAAGCGACGTCATCGTCTTCCAGATAAGAAAAATATTGCATGGCTGTTGCCTGTGTTGGTTGCCGAGTTGGGTGAACTGACTGAATTTTATCGAAAAACCGCACTTGCGGACAAGCGATGCTTGCTGTCACAATAGATAAGTAAAACTTATTTCATGAGTTTGTAATGCGACGCCCGAGACTGAATGTACTGCGCACATTTGAAGCAGCAGGACGGCACCTGAGTTTTTCGCTGGCGGCGTCTGAACTGAACATCTCGCCGCCTGCGGTCAGCCAGCAGATGCGGCAACTGGAAGCCTATCTCGGCTCGCAGTTGTTCCTGCGCAATGGCCGTAAACTGGCTCTGAGCAGTATCGGGCAGGCTTATCTTGAAACGGTTCATCTGGCGATTGAGCGACTGGACACCGTCACAGACCAGTTGTTCCCGGACAAACAGAACCAGCAGGTGACAATCAGTTGCACGCCCAGTGTCGCCACGTTGTGGCTGGTCCCGCAACTGGGGTCATTTCACAAAAACCATCCCGAAATCGATCTTTCCATCAGGACCCTGGACGCAAAAATCGGCGATGCCGCCTCGGTTGATGTGGACCTGGAAATTGTTATCATGCAGGAACCGGTGGCCGACGAGAGTACAAGAATTCTGTTCACGACCGCCATTGTACCGGTCTGTGCGCCGGGATTTCTGGGCACGGCGCCAAGGCCGGAGCAGCCGTCGGATCTACTCGGGTTCGACCTGATCCACGTGCTCGGTTACGACGACGACTGGCACAAATGGTTTCAGCGCTATCACGATGGTACGTTCATGCTGCCCAGGGGTGTGAAGATGGACGGCTCTCTCATCGCCATGGAAATGGCGCAACGGGGGGAAGGCGTCATGCTGGGCCGCCGCATCTTTATCAACCACCTGCTTGAATCCGGTGAACTGATCGAGGTTTTCGATGATCCCAGGCCGCTTCATGCCAGTTACTATCTGCGTGATCTGGCCCCGGCCCGGCGCAATCGTGCGCGCGATATGGTGGCGGACTGGCTCGTCAATCTGACAGTGGACAATTTGACGGCGGAATAGTAGTCGTTTGATGATGAAACTCGAGCTGTATACCGAACGTCTGTTTCTCCGACCGGTGCGCGAAGATGATCTCGATCTGGCGCTGGAAATCCTGACCGATGACGATGTCATGCGCTATGCGGGTGGTACATCGACGCCTCGGGATATCCGCGATGACATGCACATCATCACCCGCCGCTGTGGCGATGGCTGCATCGGCATCTGGTGCGTTATTGATCGCGGCACCGGTGAGAAACTCGGCACAGCCATACTGCTTCCCATGCCGATTGAGGAGCCGGATACGAACTGGGATCTGATCAATGGCGGCGATATCCCTGATTGCGACATCGAAATCGGGTATCTGCTCAAACCGTCTGCGTGGGGAAAGGGTTATGCCACGGAGGCCGCCGCCCGTTTGTTGCAGTTTGCCTTCGAAGACTCACCACTGGAGACGATATTCGCGTGTTTCGACGAGGACAATCACGCGTCCCGGCACGTGCTCGAGAAAATAGGCCTGGCGTTCGAAAGCAATCGTATGACCTACGCCGAAGTTTCCCCCGTATACTGGATTTCAAAACAGCAGTGGCAGGACCTGAAATAATTTGCCAGTTCTGTATCAGTTCGGGGTCATATGACAATCTGTCCTTACCATACTATGATAGGCATTCATCAGGCCGACGCGGGGGAAATTTGTGTCATCACATCAGGGCGATCTAAAATCCTATGACAACGCATCAGACGCGCTGGACCGTATCTGCGAGATTTACGAAGGCGGTGTAGGCCGCCTGAAAGACCGGTTCGAGCGGTTTCGAAATGGGGAGCGCGGCTTCGTGGAGTCCCATGGCTGTTATCCCTGTCTGGAAATGACCGTTGAGTGCCCTGCCGTCAGCAGCAACAAGGGCAATCTGGCCTATGGCAACCTTCCCGCGTCGGGAACCTATGGTACGACGCTGAGCGACCCCAGGCTGTTCCATACCTATTATAAGGAACAGATCAGTCTGCTGCTGACCAACCATCCGGGCTTTCCGGTCAAGGTCGGCACCAGCAGCACGCCGATTCCGCTGCCTTTTGCTGTTGGCAGCGGGTACGAGGGTCTCAGTATCGACGAGATGGGCGCTTTGCAGAACGAGTTCGTCCTGCCGGACCTCGCCCGCATCAACGACGCTGTCGCCAATGGCACCTACGAAGACGTTCCGGGCACGCCCGGCCCGCTGGCGCTGTTTAATGCGGAACGCGTGGACTACTCGCTATGGCGATTGCGTCACTACACGGGAACGGCACCCGAGCATTTTCAGCGTTTTATCCTGTTTACCAATTACCAGCGATACGTTGATGGATTTATCACTTACGCCAAGGAACAGGTCGCAAACGGGGATGTGTACAGAGCCTTTGTGGAACCCGGCAATGTCATAACGCCTAATCCCCGGATGACGGATGATGAGCCCTCGGGACAGGCACCTGAAAACCTGCCACAGATGCCCGCCTATCATCTGGTTGGTGACGGGCATCAGGGTATCACGCTGATCAATATTGGCGTTGGCCCGTCCAACTCCAAAACCATTACGGATCACGTGGCGGTTCTGCGACCCCATTGCTGGTTGATGGTCGGCCATTGCGGCGGGCTCCGGCGCACCCAGCGACTTGGCGATTACGTGCTGGCCCACGCCTATG
>JAJFID010000166.1 GCA_021775325.1 Rhodospirillales bacterium | reverse complement strand
GGAAACTGAGCGTTTCCGCCTGCGCCCGTTGACCATTAACGATGCGGTCAAGGATTACGAGGCGGTGATGGAGAGCGAGCAGCGCCTCCGCAGCTTCAATGAACCTGGTAGCGACTGGCCGTCCGGACTGACGTTAGAGCAAAACCTGATTGATCTTGGCTGGCATCAGAAAGAGTTTCAATTGCGAACCTCATTTGCATTCACGGTTGTTGATCCGGATGAGTCCAGCGTGCTTGGCTGCATGTATATTTATCCAACCCGAATACCGGGATACGGTGCTGAAATCACAATGTGGGTGCGGCAGTCGCAAGTCGACCGGGGACTTGACGAACATCTCTTCGAAACGGTGACGTCCTGGATTGAAGATAGCTGGCCGCTCGAGAACCCGGGCTATCCGGGCAGATATATTTCGTATAAGGAATGGCAGGCCCTGCTTTCTCAATAACAATTGGTATGGGTCGAACCCCTTTTTCCTTCGTACCGGTTCGCCCGTTTGAGTTTTCCAAGTGTTGGTTTACAAGTAAGGGTGCGAACGCACTTAAACACCGGCAAGCAACATACAGCAAAGAAGGTAGCGTAATGGCATCAGGATCAACACGACCAAACAATGCCGATGAAAAAATGATCGCGGCGATTGAGCGCGGTGGTCAGGATGAGTTTCAGGATCGTAAACCACCTAAAATTACAGACAAAAAACTCATCAAGGAAAAACAATCAAGAACAGAAAAAGCACAGGAAAAAACCGAACGGTTGAAAGCGTTGAGACTGGCGGCTGAACAGGAAGCCAAGGCAAAATGAATACAGCACGGCAGTAAACACTGGCGATGCGTGCGGGGCCATCAGGGTATGCAATCCGTGCAGGTCTCTCATGACGTAATGGCACTATTCGAAATCATCGAAGCGGCGTATAGAAAGCCTGACACAACAGTGCAGTGCAATTCAGTTTCACGCTCAAACTCAAGGAGCTTTCAGATGGCCTATTCTTCAATTAACACAGTTCTCGGTTCCTTCGTCGGCGCAGCCGTCGCCCTCGCGGTTATCGCTTCGCTGATCTGACAACCTGACAAATCAGAAGACTTGAGGCCCCGGCATTTGCCGGGGCTTTTGTTTTGGGCAACGGATACCGGTGGCCGGTGGTTGTGAGCAGTGTATCGGGAAGGGCAGGCCAGTCTCCCGGCCAGCCCTTCAACACAATACGAATTTCAAGCGACCTATATTCTCAGAATTGCGCCAGATACTCATCCAGAACCTTGTTGAACTCCGGCGCACGCTCCCAGAACATGAGATGCTTGCCAAAGTACGCCGTTTTTGCGCTCGGTGTGTTCGCTTTAATCCAGGGATCGGCAACACCCTTCCATTCCTCCCGCACCACATACAGCAGGGGCATCTGGCCCTCCAGTTTGACGAGGTCCTCGGTGTAATCCAGATAGAACCCGGTGGCGTTCAATACAGAGGCGACGGTGGCCGGTGTCATGT
This sequence comes from Rhodospirillales bacterium, assembly GCA_021775325.1. Classification (GTDB taxonomy): domain Bacteria; phylum Pseudomonadota; class Alphaproteobacteria; order Rhodospirillales; family Casp-alpha2; genus JABJGO01. Next base: position 3,964 of record JAJFID010000166.1, on the reverse strand, counting down.
AGGCGATGTTTTCTGCCCATGCCAGATTTTCAGGCGACGGGTCCTCCAGCATCCATTTGCCGAATTCAGTTATCACGCTGTCGCGGGATTCGATAATGCCTTCCGTGAACCAGCGCGAGTATTCGTCTGAGTCATCGTTAAGATACCAGACCCATTCATCGTAACTCGCCCCGGAGACATTTGGCCCCGTGTCGATCATCACCATGCCGCGCAGTTTGCCGGAGCCGAACTGATTGAGATAGGCCAGTTGCTCCGTCACGCCATATGACCATCCGGCAAGAATGACATTGTTCAGGTCGAGTTTCTCCATTAACGCCGCCAGGTCACGGCCGTGCTGTTGATAGGTGTGTCCCTCGACAGTCTTCGAGGAAAGTCCCTGTCCGCGTGGATCGTAGGTGATCGCACGAAACTTGGTGGAGCCTTCAAAATGCGCCAGTTGATGAACAAACACGTCCGTGGACATGGTCCAGCCCGGGATAAAGATGATTGTGGTGTCGCCCTCACCGGACTGCTCATAGTGAATGGTGAGATCTGTACTTAACGTAACGAATTCCGCTTTTGCCGATGAATGGGAAATCCATGGCGCAAACAAAAGTGCCACCGTGAAAACGATGAACTGCGGGTATCTGAACATTTTCTTCCTCCATTATGCGCGACCAGGATCAAATCAAGTCAGTTGATCAGTACTCCGGTCAATGAGAGGGGTTTTGAAACATTTCCCGTGCGGGGTGGTAGCCAGTTTGCGCAATTCTGGTGCAGTTTTTGTTGATTACCCAAGTTGGGCCTGCATATCATGACCCATGACTGAGTTAAGGTTCGAGAGCCGTTTGTTTTGTGACGCAGACGAAGAGTCCAGGTGCATGGCTGGGTATGATATGGAATATCAACAGCTATCACGGGGATATTATCGCGGACGTCACAGTGTTGCCCGGATCGGTTCAGACGTGTCTGTCAATCTGGAACGGAACAATCGAACGCTGATCCAGTCTGCGGTCACGCCGTACGATCAGTACACACTGTATTTCATTCTCAATGAAAGCGCCCACACCAGACTGAATGGCGCGTTGTTCACTCACAATCATGTATTCCTGTGTGGGCCCCGGACAACATGGGACACGGTTGATCTCACGCCCTCCACGCCCGCAGATGATAGCCCACTCGGGCCACACTACGCGGCTTTGAGTTTCGATGAGGCGTTCTTCGAATCTCAGGTTCTGGGTTGCAGATCTGACAGTAAAGTTGTTTCGGCGTTGAGAAACAAGAGCCTGCACTATGAAGACCGCAAAGCTCTGGGGACCCTGAAGAACAAAGTCAGTGACCTGATGAAGTGTATTGAAGGCAACACGGATAAAGGCGCGCATTTCGCTGTTGGTGTACGCAACTCGGTTGCGGAAATATTGTCCGACTACATCCGCAACCGATTGCCGTTTTCGGCACCATCGCGGCGGGGTGGTTATTCAAAACCCTATCGGGTGGTAAAACGGGTTCGAGAACATATAGAGTCACAGTTTGACGCAGAGGTTTCCATCAACCTGTTGTGCCGGGATATGAACGTCAGCAGGCGCATGCTTGAATACTACTTCCAGGACCAGATGGGTGTATCACCCATGGCATACCTTCGTTCGGTCCGGTTAAATGAAACCCGAAGACAACTGAGTTCGGATGATCATGCCCACCGCTCGGTCGGCGATATTGCCGCAGAATTCGGATTCTGGCATCCAAGCCGTTTTGCGACCTACTACCGTGATCAGTTTGGTGAAATGCCATCTGAAACCCGCAGTCGGGTCTTCTAATCCCCTGTATAGGCGATAAAATCCATTTCAACCTGTGCATCGATTGTCAGAGCGACAACAACACCCACACGCGCCGGTGGGTCGTTTGGAAAATGCCTGGCGTAGGCTTCATTGAATGCCGGAAAATCGTCGGCGTCCGTTAAATACACAGTGGTCTTTACAACATCCTTCAAGGTGGCGTTTGCGTGGCTCAGAACGTCGGCCAGATCATGCATAATCTGATCGGTTTCCGGACCAACACCGCCTGGAACAATGCCGCCATCCGAATCAAAGCCAACCATGCCCGATACAAAAATGAAACCCCCGGCGACAACAGCCTCTGATAGTGGCAACCCTTCAACGTTACTTCCTGCGATGATCTGTTTGCTCATGACGGCGTCTTCCCTTTTCTGAATGTGCAACAGCCATTTACGCTGAATATGGATAGCCATTAAAGACTCGTGAACTGATCTTTACTTCACCTTCGTCGAAGACCATGTGTTCAATTTCGCGATTTTATGTTAAGTCATTCATACAACAGAGTTTTTGCGGAGACATCCGGTAATGCTGGGGCGTGTTAGCGACATAGATTTAAGACTCTTACGGGTTTTTATCACGGTGGTGGAGGCTGGTGGATTCTCACTGGCGACTGCCCGTCTCAATGTGGCTGAGTCCACGATCAGTACTCATATGACGGATCTGGAAACCCGCCTCGGCATTCGGTTGTGTGAGCGTGGCCGGAGCGGATTCCGTGTCACCCAGCGTGGCGAGGAAGTGTATCAGGAGACACTCGCTCTGTTTGATCATATAGATGAATACCGGGAACGACTGGCACTCGTGAAAACGCATATGGGCGGTACATTGCGTATCGGGCTGGCGGATTCCATTATTTCCAATGAGCACTTGCCCGTTTCGGACTGGTTTACCCACGTGTCAGATCAGAACCCTGACATGAGTATCGAGATTCTTATGGATACACCAAGAGCATTGGAGCAAATGCTCGTTGATGAAAAAATCCACTGTGCAATCGCTCCGGAACATCGCCGTATTGCCGGACTGGAGTACCTGTTTCTGGTAACTGAAAGAAACCTGTTCTATTGCGGGCGTGAACATCCAAACTTCCTGGTTCCGGATGATGAACTGACCATCGAAATGATTGAAGCCGAAGGGCTGATCGCGCGCGGCTACATTGAACGTTTTGACGAGGCTTTCTTCAAACCGGAATCACATCGCGCGGTGGTACACCAGATTGAGGCCGCCGCTCTATTGGTTCTAAGCGGCCGACACGCAGGTTTTTTACCGGCGCATTATGCAGAACGCTATGTCAGCAGCGGACAAATGCGCGCCCTTAAACCCGAAGAAATCTGTCTTGATATCCCGTTTGGTATTGCCATCAAAAAAAGCCGCGAGGAAAACCCGCTTATTGACCTGGTTCTGCAAGATGCAAAAGCTGGCTTGCTGGGCTCAGAGATCATACAAAAGGTTCAAACCTGATCCGTTCATACAGCCGCGGCAATCTCGTTGATTCGATTGCCTACGAAGCTGACCTCGTCTGCCGTCACCACATCAAGCGCAAAGATAATATCCTGTCCTTCACGAATTGTGGCGATGCCCGGACTGCCTTCCGCCAGTTTTTCTTCCAGGTAATCGGCATTCAATTTGCAGTACGGCTCAAACCCCATGACCAGACAGTTGATCGGGTCCGGGATAAGTCGTTCATCCATCGTAAAGTACATGGGCTCCAGTTTAAGACCGGGAATGGATCCGACGGATTCCCGTAACGCATTCGCATGATCGGCATGTCCCTGCAGTCGTTTCTCATGATCTGTTTCAAGCCATTCCTCAAGGGCAAGAACAACGGCTGCAATCATCTGTCGATCCATTTTCATGGGACGACCGTATTTCAGCACACCACCGGATTCATAACGCGTGAAGTAGACATTCACGACAGCGTCGATCAGGTCCTGCCTTCCCATAATGAACCCACCAGCATTTGGTCCACTGAAGTATTTTGAACTCATTGTAACCAGATCAGCACCCCGCTCATTGTATTCCGACAGCTTTTTGATCGGATAACACATGTATGCGGCGTCAACGAAGACTGGAACTTTATGCTTTTTGCAAACCGTCACGATTTCATCGAGTGAAAGTGTTCCGGCTTTTCCCTCCAGATGGGCGGGATAGATAAACAT
>JAJFID010000165.1 GCA_021775325.1 Rhodospirillales bacterium | reverse complement strand
TTAGGCGCTCCCGACACCATGTCCACAAAGGGATATATGGCAACATTTTGGGATCGCGTTCTATTTCACCTGATACTGTGCGCAAATTATGGCGGTATAGGGGCAGGTGTGACAACAGAAAAGGTCAAAAAAGTGATTCTCACGTCAGATAACTTTCATCTATCGACGACCTGATTGCATCGCCCCATGGCCGTAGCAAACAAAAAGGCCACTTGCATCGGCAAGTGGCCTTTTAATTACGCACAATTCCCGGAAACCAGTCCGGATATTCCACTTAACAGTTATCGAGAGTAATACTCGATCACCAGATTGGGTTCCATCTGGACCGGGTACGGTACGTCGGCCAGTTTGGGTGTGGCGACAAAGGTGCCGCGCATTTTCTTGTAATCCACACTCATGTATTCCGGCACGTCCCGTTCCGGGCTTTCCATGGCGTCCAGCACGAGACCCATCTGGCGGGACTTTTCGCGGACTTCAACAACATCACCTTCACGGACACGGTAGGAAGGAATGTTCACTTTCTGGCCATTGACCATGACATGTCCATGGTTCACGAACTGGCGGGATGCAAATACGGTGGGCACGAACTTCATGCGATAGACAACTGCGTCCAGACGACGTTCCAGAATACCAATCAGGTTTTCGGATGTATCACCCTTGCGCTTGGAAGCCTCAGCGAAGTAACGGCGAAACTGTTTTTCGGTAATATTGCCGTAGTAGCCTTTGAGCTTCTGTTTGGCCATGAGCTGCAGACCATAATCAGAAGGCTTCTTGGCGCGGCGCTGGCCGTGCTGGCCGGGGCCATATTCGCGGATGTTGACGGGGCTTTTTGCCCGACCCCACAGGTTGACACCCAGGCGTCGGTTAATCTTATATTTTGATGCATGGCGCTTAGACATGGCGCACATCTCCTTTCACACGTTTAAACCGGTTGTTATTGCCCGCTTTTGCGGTTCTCTTTGTCCCGATCAGGCTTGTTCCGGCGTCTTGGCCGGGCCGTGGTCCATGGCGCGATAGCCCATGTACCCACTTCCTCGGGATTGGCGGCGGAGTATACGTTTTAAGACCACCGGGTCAAGCAGTTCAAACGGGGAAAATGCTTTTATCTAAAGGCTTTTAGCGGGTAAGGAATCCAGCCAGAGCAGAAGCAGGTTTCAGTTGCTCTCCAGCTCGGAATCCCAGTACAGAAAATCGCGCCAGCTATGATGCAGATAATTGGGCGGGAAGGCCCGGCCATTTTCCTGGAGCTGATGGTTGTTGGGCTGCCGGGGTTTGCGAAAGGGTCGAACACCCGACTCCTGTGGATGCCGCGCACCTTTGCGCAGATTACATGGCGCGCAGGCAGCGACAACGTTTTCCCAAGTGGTCCGGCCACCTCGCGAGCGTGGAACAACGTGGTCGAATGTCAGGCCTTCAGCCCGCAGATGCTCACCACAGTACTGACACTGAAAACCGTCACGCAGAAAAACATTGAACCGGGTAAACGCCGGTTTTCGCGACATGTGCACATAATCTTTCAGGGCGATGACGCTGGGTATGCGCATTTCCTGACTGGGGGAATGCACCACATTGTCGTATTCGGAAATCACGTTGACCCGGGACATGAACACGGCCTTGACGGAATCCTGCCAACACCAGAGAGACAAGGGGAAATAACTGAGCGGGCGAAAATCCGCGTTCAGCACCAGCGCTGGACAACTATGTGCCAGCGCCACACTCACGGCTTCCTCCTGCCTCTGTGCATCATGGGTGCAGTCCTTTTCCGTTTCTCCCGTTCAGCATACTACATGTTGTTCGGAAAACACAATTCCCCTACTGCATAAAGTCGCCGCAACGTAATTTTCGATCAGTCCATGCGCGCAAAGCTGGGGTAATGCGGCAAAAACATGTTATGAGTAAAACCCTGAAATTAACGTGCCTGTCCGGATTCCATGACAACGCTCACTCGTTTCGCGCCCAGCCCCACCGGCAGACTGCACCTGGGACACGCCTATTCTGCCCTGTTTGCGGAACAGCAGGCGCGGCAAGCTGACGGACGACTTCTGGTCCGCATGGAAGACATCGATACCACGCGCTGCCGCCCTGAGTTTGATCATGCCATTATAGAAGACCTTGAGTGGTTGGGCCTGTCCTACGAGCCTAACATCCGGCGCCAGTCACAACACATGGATGATTACGCTGGCGCGCTGGCAACGTTGCACGACATGGATCTTCTGTATTCCTGTTTTTGCACCCGCTCGGACATTCGCCAGGAAATTGATGCGGCGGGTTATGCGCCCCACGACATTCCCAGTGGGCCGGATGGTCCCCTTTATCCGGGAACATGCCGAAACTTGTCGCCATCGGAGCAGCAGGACCGCGAAGACGCTGGCGACAGCTTCGCTCTGCGCCTTGATATGTCCGCCGCAATAAAGGTGGGAGGCCCCCTGCACTGGACCGACCGGGCGCAAGGCCAAATGACGGCCGAACCTGAGTTGTTTGGCGATGTCGTTCTGGCCCGCAAGGATACACCTACCAGTTACCATCTGGCGGTCAGTCTGGATGACCATCTGCAGGGCATCACGCTGGTCACACGCGGAGAGGATTTGTTTGCGGCAACCCACGTTCATCGACTGATTCAGGCCCTGCTGGGCCTGGACACGCCTGAGTATCGTCATCATCGTCTGCTGACTGATGAGAACGGCAAGCGGTTTGCCAAGCGCGACAAGGCACAAACATTGGCGGAACTTCGTAATCAAGGTGAGTCGCCGGATGAAATACGACGGACATTGGGTTTTGAACCGTGATCAGATATGCCGTAATGATCGCCGTGGCCTATTGGGTGATACCATCGCCCGTCATGGCCGATGTTGATTGGGAGAGACTGACCATGGGCGAGACATCCCACGTCATTGAAGTCATCGATGGCGATACGATCGTGCTGGATCCGGCGATCAGAGGTGCCAGCGAAGTCCGGTTGGTTGGCATACAGGCACCAAAGTTACCGCTGGGGCGCAAGGGTTTCGAGCCATGGCCTCTGAGCGATGAGTCCAAGGCTGCCCTGACCGCGCTGGTCCTCGGCAAAGACGTCACTCTGTTTTATGGCGGCCGGAAGAAAGACCGCCATGGCAGATTGCTGGCCCACTTGCGAACCAGTGATGGTGAGTGGGTGCAGGGGCGCATGCTGCACGCGGGCATGGCACGGGTATACAGTTTTGCCGACAACCGCGCCGAGGTCGCAGCGTTGCTGGATCACGAGCGGACGGCACGCGATGCAAACGAAGGCATCTGGGCACATCCCTACTATGCCATTCGCAACCCTGAAACCGTCAGCGCCTTTATTGGGCGGTATGAGTTGATCGAAGGTATCAGCACGGCGATTGCTGAGGTCAAGGGGCGTATCTATATGAACTTTGGCGAAGACTGGCGGAAGGATTTCACCATCACGGTGGAAAAGAAGGTTCGCAAAATGTTCGATAAGGCGGGCATAGACCTGTTGTCTCTGAGCGGGCGGAAAATACGTGTGCGTGGCTGGGTCAAGTCGTTCAATGGCCCCCTCATCAACCTGACTCACCCGGAACGTCTGGAGATACTGGACACTGACGTGGACGGGGACGGGGACGGGGACGGGGACGGTTCATGACATACCATTTCGGCGATGACCTGCGACGACGCATGACAGCCAATCTGGCAAACTTGCGCACCCATACGCTGGATGCACCTGATCTGCGTCACGCCGCGGTATCGGTTGTTGTGGTCCGGTCAGAGAACCCGGGCACAGCCGCCGTACTGTTGACCCTGCGCCCGGATCATATGCGCCGACACGGCGGACAATACGCCCTGCCCGGCGGGCGGGTCGATGAGGGCGAAACGCTGGAACAGACTGCCTTGCGTGAGTTGCGTGAGGAACTGGGCCTGGTGCTGGATGAAAGCCATTTCGTGGGCAGACTGGATGACTACGCCACCCGGTCAGGATACTGCATATCACCCTTTGTGCTGTGGGCGGACGAGCCGCTTGAGCTTGCACCCAGTCCTGATGAGGTTGCCGAAGTACACCGCATCCCCGTGGACGAACTGGATAGTTCTGACATTCCCATACTGACACCGACCAGCGAGGGCGAACAACCGGTTCTCTCCGCTTTCATTCCCACACTTGGACACGAAATCTATGCACCGACCGCGGCTATCCTGTACCAGTTTCGCGAAGTCGCCGGGCGGGGCCTGAGCACCCGCGTATCGCAGTTTGATCAACCGGGTTTTGCCTGGCGTTAGGCGACAGCACCTGCTTGATCAAAGCCGTGGCGTTTTTCATAATAGAATCATGAAAATTCAATCGAACCTGAAGTCCCGCCTGTGCGGCGCTCTGCTCCTGATATGCGCGGTTGCGGTCACGCCTGGTTGCACGGTTAATCCGGCAACCGGTGCACAAAGTTTTACTGGCTTTATGTCCCCGGAAAAAGAAAAAGAAATCGGTGCCCAGGAACATCCGAATATCCTGAAACAGTTTGGCGGTGCCTATGATGACCCTGAGGTCGCGGGCTACATTGCCGAAATCGGTTTCCGGCTGGTCAAGGTGTCGGAAATGCCTGATCTGGCCTTTCGCTTTACGGTGCTGAACGATGAAAAGATCAATGCCTTCGCCCTGCCCGGTGGTTATGTCTACATCACGAGGGGGCTCATCGCGCTGGCGGAAAGCGAGGCGGAACTGGCTGGTGTGATTGGACATGAAATCGGTCATGTCACAGCCCGTCATACGGCAGAACGTTACAGCAAGACCATGGCGGCAAATATCGGCCTGACGGTACTGGGCATTCTGGGCAGCGTCTATGGCGCACCCGGCGAGGCAACCCAGGTATTGTCTATCGGTGCGGAATCCATCCTCAAAGGGTACTCCCGTGAACAGGAACTGGAAGCCGACATGCTGGGCGTGCGTTACGTTAACCGCGCAGGGTATGACGCGAACGGCATGACCTCGTTCTTCCGCAAACTAAAAGGCCACGACGAATTGCACGCCGCCATGGAAGGCCGCGCCACCAATGAAGAGAACTTCTCACACCAGTCAACGCACCCGCGCACCACAGATCGTATTGAACAGGCTATTCAATTGGCAAACGCCAACGCTCTCGTCGACCCGATTATCAATCGCGACCGTTTCCTGAACGTTGTTGACGGCATTCTGTTCGGTGACGATCCGGAACAGGGTGTGCGACGGGGACGTGACTTCATTCATCCCGATATGATGTTCAAGTTCAGCGTCCCTGAAGACTTCGTCATGTTCAACTATCCCTCACAGGTAGTGGCCCGGCACAAGAACGAGACAACCATCCTGTTTGACATGGAATCAGCCAATCGGGCATCGAAAGTAACCAACCTTAAGCGGTACCTGGTCGAAGGATGGGGCGGTAAACTGGGCCTGGATGATGTGGAACAGATTGTCGTCAATGGTATGGAGGGCTGGACCGGCAGTACGCGGCAAAATACCAATCAGGGCCCCCGCGATGTTCGTCTTGTTGTCATTCGCGATGCCGACGAGGAAATTTTCCGCTTCGCATTTCTGACGCCGGTTTCGGTCTTTGGCGACATGGCCGAGGGATTAAGACGAACAACCTACAGCCTGGCCCGCATCACCGAGTCAGAAGCCGCGAACGTCAAACCGCTCCGCATCCGGATCATGCAGGCAAGCAGCGGCGTCACAGCAGATGACATCGCCGAGACCATGGATGTCAGTGCATACCGCAAGGAATGGCTGGAACTCTTGAATTCAGGTCTCGATCTGGACCACCTGGAAGACGGCGAACGCGTCAAGATCGTTCAGGAGTGAACTCCAACAGGTTGTACCAGGCGGCAACCCCAGATCATCCAGGCCTAATTGGCGCTACTCTCGCAATTCGGTACTTCTGAGGTGGCTCACCGAACTCCTGAACAAACCACCTGGAAAAATGGCTGCTATCTGCAAACCCACATTCGTATGCAATTTCGGTAACACTGCGCGACGTATTCAGTAGCCGCCACCGCGCATGTTGAAGACGCATTTCCCGCCATAAACTGAGGGGTGTCTTGTTTGCGTGTTTGACGAAAGCGCGGCTCAGTTGCTTGGGCGTAACACCGATCGAGCGGGCGAGTGTTCCAATTTCCATTGGTGTTCCCAGGTTTTGACGCATCATGCGTACCGCCCGTTCGATGTTCCTGTCTCCACAATCTTCCAGATCCTGAAAGGGGTGTCTGCCAATCTCGTGAGCACCTCGATGTTCATCGACGACCATAGCCGTCAGACCTTTCATGCCACGCGCTTTACCACAGTGCGAACACAGTATGTCCACGGCCAGATCAATGGCGGCAGTACCACCGGGACACGTAATAAACTGCCCATCAAATACATACATCTCGTTGGTTTCGGGAATTACATCAGGATGCCTCTCTACAAGCTCCTGACGATGGTGCGCGTGCACGCCGCAACGGCGACCAGACATCAAGCCAGTTTCCGCAATCACGAAACTGCCTGTACACAGGCCGACAATGTTAGCGCCACTTTCTTTTGCATCAATAATATATCTAAAAACATCGGGGTGATGTTGGGAAAATGACGACAACAGCCCGCCAACGACGACAACATAATCGTACTCTGACGGGTCTCCAAATGTACTCCAAGGCAGGACTTCTATGCCGCAACTTGATCTCACGGGCTCTCGCGTTGCCGATAAACACGCCCACTTACAGTACACCTGTCTGCTGTTGTCTGCTTCATCAGATGCATGTCGAACCGCATCGATAAAACCGGCGAAGGGAAGCAAGGTGAAGTCTGGCGACAGAATGAATGCGATTTTTACGTCAGGCTCAATGTCAGGGGGTTCACTTCCGCTCAATCGCGTGCGCATGTCATGTAACATATTTTTCTGCCCGTTTGTTCACCTAATTGTCTGTTACATTCTATCAAGAATTGTGGTGTCAGGTAACTATTTCCAACACAAATATAGGAGAGAAGATGCAGTGGTCACGGATGATTAGCGTCGTTGGCGCGCACGCGGAAGGTGAAATTGGGCGTGTTATAACGGGTGGGGTGATTGATCTCCCCGGTTCTACCGTGCTTGAAAAACTGAACTACCTAAATCGCGATTTCGATGATCTTCGAAAATTTGCATTATATGAGCCGCGTGGTTGCGCGCAGATGACCGCAAATCTGCTGTTGCCACCAAGTCACGAAGATGCTGATGTTGCATTTATCCCCATGCAGGCAGACGGCAGTCACGCCATGTCTGGGTCCAACTCCATGTGCGTCACCACGGTATTGCTGGAAACAGGGATACTGCCGATTACAAGCCCGGAAACAACGGTCGTGTTGGATACTGCTGCTGGACTGGTGAAAGCCATAGCCACTTGTGAGAATGGAAAAGTAAAATCAGTCGCGCTGGATATGTTTCCGAGTTTTTGCGAACAGATGGATGTCCCTCTGGACGTTGATGGCATTGGCACAATCTCGGTCGATCTCGCATACGGTGGCGTCTACTACGTTCTGGTCGACGTGCGTGAAGTCGGCCTGACAATCGAACCGTCTTCAGCACGCGACCTCGTGGAACTTGGCAACCGAATCAAACTTGCGGCTATAGAACAGTTGTCCGTGCAACACCCTGAAATCCCCGAGTTCAACAAGATTGAGTTTTTGATGTTCGTTGACACTGAAGGTGCCGATGACCCAGTCTACCGAAACGCAACAATTATGCCGCCCGGAAGAATTGATCGTTCTCCATGCGGTACAGGAACCGCGGCTCGCCTGGCTGTCATGCACGCGCGTGGCATCGCAGAGGTCGGCCAACAACTTGAAATGCGCTCTACCATAAACAGCAAATTTGATGCTCAGATACTTGGGACAACTACGGTCGGAGATCACACTGCTGTGCGAACGCGCATCTCTGGACGCGCATGGGTATATGGCATGTATCAGTTGGGTCAGGACCCGTCGGACCCGTTTGGAACGGGTTTCACCATGGCGGATACGTGGGGAACAGGAATCGAGCACGTCATTCCCGGCGAATAGGTGTTCTGCTAACGTCGTCCCGGCACTTCAACCCTGGATATACATCACTGCGCATCCTGTCGCACCAGGAAGAGTAGTGCGCAACAGTTACCGGGACTAATCATCTAGCCGGTATTTTGTGGTTGATATGCCGTACTCTTGCGAAGTGCTTCAGAAACATCGTCCTCGTCCAACAAACCCAATTCAATAGCGACACGCACGAACGGTTTTTTGTCGCGGACAGCATCTTTAACAATCCGGCTTGTATTTTCGTAACCCAATATTGGCACAAAAGCTGTCGCAAGAGCGCTGGAGTCCATCAGGTTTTTAAGTGACTGCTCCCGGTTGGCCCTAACACCGGTGATGCATTTGCCAGCAAAAATATTACTGCTATTAGTCAACATGTCTATGGAGTCGTACAGACGGGACGCAATGACAGGTTCAAAATGGTTGATCTCCAACTGGCCTTGTAAACAGGCCAGAGAGACAGAAACATCGTTCCCAACGACTGCAATGGTGACTTGCTGCATCAGCATCGGGATAACGGGATTAATTTTACCCGGCATGATGGAGGAGCCTGCCTGCACTGCCGGCAGTAAAATCTCACCAAGACCACTGTTCGGCCCCGAGCTCAGCAGGACGAGATCGGACGCGATCTTGCCAAGCACTTCGGCGGCGACGCGAACTTCGCTGGAGAATCTCGCAAAACCATCCGAGTTCTGCATACCGTCAAACATGTTCTCCGGCGCAGTTACCTCAACACCAAGCAGGTTGGAGAGGTGGATAAACACACGTTCCCGATACCCGGGCGCACATCCCAGCCCTGTGCCAATGGCCGTTCCGCCCAATGGCAAGACAAGCAGGCTTCGCCGAGCGTTTTCGATACTTGTGGCAGCGCGTTCAACGCCGGATGCATAGCCGCCGAACGCCTGCCCCAACATCATGGGTTGCGCTGCCTGCATACAGGTGCGGCCAATTCTGAGAACATCCGCAAACTCGACTTCCTTTTCTCTCAATGCTTGAGAAACCTTGTGCAGTGCATCTACCAACGGACCACTTTTTGCGTATGCCGCCAGCTTCACTGCGGAAGGCACAACGTCGTTTGTCGACTGACCCAGATTGACATGGTCATTTGGATGAACTCTACCGACTTTGGCGTGATTGCCATCGAGTATTTGCGTTGCCCGATTTGCGATGACTTCGTTAGCATTCATGTTGATGGATGTGCCACCGGAACCTTCCAACATATCGATTATGAACTGATGATCGTGTTCTCCCGATGTAATTTCCTGACATGCCGCCCCGATAGCAATTGCAACCTCCGGGTCGATTACGCCTAATGTCTGATTGGTTTTTGCAGCGGCCCATTTGATCTGTGCCAAAGCGGAAGTTAGCTCAGGTTCATCACCGATCGCCCGGTTAGATACGCAGAAATTCTCCGACCCGCGTAACGTGCTGATACCGTACAGGGCTCCATTTGGCACCTCACGCTCACCCAGATTATCGGTTTCATTCCGACTCGAAATGGTTGGATCGTTCATTTTGCTGGTCCTGGCATCATATCTGGTGAGTACTGACGAATGTAAGGAGTTCGTGGTCTTTCTCTACATGAGGAAGCTCCATGACACGGTTGTGAAACACGACAAAGTGACCTGGCGGCAGAAGCCTGAGTGCCAAAAGAGACTCGGTCAGGTTCTGAAAAGCGTCACTTTCCCTGATTACAAATGGCACCATCGCACCGGTGAACAGGATTGGGACATCCGGTTTGGGAAGATGATTCGCTATTCGGTTCGCTGTCTCAACCAGCGTGTCTGTTCCGTGAGTAACGATTACTGCGTCGTTGCATTCAGCCTGTTTACGTACTGTCGCGACAAGCACCTGTCGGTGACGAGCGGTCATGTCGAGTGAGTCGAGGTGCATGAGATCAACGAAGTCGATTTTCAGGTCCTGCAGACGTAATCCGGCAACGATTTGTTCAACGACCGGGTCGATATTCTCCAATACGGCAGTTTCTGGATTGTATGTTTTCGCGATGGTGCCGCCGGTCATTACGATTGCAACCGATAACGGGCTCTCCTTGAACTTGCACTTCTCGGTCGACCGTGAGTTCACGATATCCCCACTAACATTCTTGTTCATTTGAGACCGAACGCTGGGTGAGCGCTGTGACAATATCTTTCATGCAGGCAAAACCATGGCGCATGCGCAAGGTACTACCTGCGACCAAGGTGCGCTATGGACGTGAGTATCCAGCGTGCGACTCATCTACATCGGAAGAAAAGAAGGGGATCAATTACAATAATTGACCCCCTCCTTACAGGTCTGTCTATGCGTTAGTAGACAGGGAGAAGGAACTCGCTACGCATGAGCGACAATCCTGTTACGCTTCTTTCCACGCAAACTCAGGCCACTCACAGCCACCAATCGCACCAAGGGACAGTTTTGGAATGCCCTTGATTTTGGAGGACTTGCCATCAACGTAGTTGGAGTGAGCCGGGATGATGGAACCGGAACCATTGTGAATGAGCGTTTGCATTTCACACTGGATCTCACGACGCCTGGATGGATCAGTTTCGGCTTTTGCCATCGCCAACAGTTGTCCCATACGATCATCATTCCAGATCGTTTCGTTCCATGGCCCTTTTGGTGCGTAGGCAAGTTCCATCATGATTGTTGCCGTCGGACGCATGTTCCACGTGGTCGCATTCAGCGCCGTGTTCATCCAGACAGCACCCCAGTAACCATCGTTGGGCACTTTCTTGACTTCCAGATTAAACCCGATCTTCTGACACTCACGCTGCCACATCAGGCATGCGTCGGTGACACCCGGAATCACTTCCGCCGCATGAAGAACAGCGCCTGTAATACCTGATTTGTCGAGATGGTGTTTAGCCTGATCAGGGTCATATGGTCTGACAGGCAGATCAGCACAGAAGTCCGTTCCATACGCCAAATTGATGGGCTGATCGTTGCCGACAGTGCCATGTCCCTTCAGAATAGATTTAACAATTTTGTCGCGGCGATGCAGGAACTTCATACCCTGAACAAAGTCGGGATTATTGCCGGGTTCGCGATCGAGCATCATACACATGCCCATATACGAGCCGGACGGGTTGGAAATGGCATCAACACCATCCGTGCTGTCGATTTGTTTGATCGATTTCGGATCAACCTGTGCCATCAGGTCGAGATCACCTGCCAACAGCGCGTTCACCCGTGCGACAGGATCTGTAATCGCGAACATCTCGATTTCGTCGAAGTTTGCACCCTCTCGCCAGTAGTTTTCATTCCGCACGTGGTGAGAGCGAACACCTGGCTGGAATTCAGCCAATTTGAAGGGACCGGTTCCAGTCGGGTTTTGAGTAGCTTGTGTGGTGCCTTCCTTCATAATCTTGAATTGTTTTTCACCGAGAACGGTGGCCAGGTCAGCGTTGGGGCCTTCCAGAATGGCTTTGACTTCATACGGCCCCGTCTTCTTCCATTCCTTAACACTGGCAACCAGAGACTTCACGACGGATACCGAGTCATCGCCATAGTGCAGGTTCATTGTGTACATCACATCGTCGGCTGTGAATTTGCTACCGTCATGCCAATTCACATCTTTCCGGAGCTTGAACGTCCATTCAGTTGCATCAGCGTTTGCGCCGAACTCTTCTGCCAGTTCGGGCTGAGGTACAATGTCGTCGTTCAACTGCACGAGACTATTGTAGTGAGCCCGCAGGCGGGTGTAGTCCATTGTAGATGTACCCATAGGCGCAAACAGCGTGTCGTCCGGACCATGAAGTGCCGGGGACATTTTTACCGACCCGCCTTTGACCGGGGTCGCAGCGTTAGCATCTGATGCTGCGGTTACGATGCTACCTGCTGCAGCGACAGACACCCCTGCCGCCGCCATCATGGACATGGCTTCGCGGCGGGTTGCGCCACGGTCCAATGCAGAACGAAGCCGTTTCTGGTCTGATTCTGTAAGTGATTCGTACCCTACTTCCGTAGGCGTGCGATCTGTAATCGGTGTTTTTGTCATTCGATTAACCTCCCGGATAAAAAGCTGATCTTCGGCGTGCAATACACTTGGCTCAGCTCGAATACTTGCAACGCGATTGTTGTCACATTGAGATTATGATCGATGATCCAGCAGATATTGAACAAACAGGACTATTTACTGAACACACAGCCCAATTCAGCAAACAAAAAAAGGCGACGCCATGCGTCACCTTTAATCGTATTCAGAAGATGATCCCGGGTTTGATCAGGCTGCGCTGAGCAATTCTTCCAGTTTTACGGTCGCAACATCCACATCTGTCTTATCGACAGCGGCCAGTTCACAGGCCAATCGATCACGGGCGGCTTCATATATCTGACGCTCACTGAACGACTGGTCGGGCTGGCCCACATTGCGGTGCAGGTCGCGGACCACTTCGGCTATGGATATGGGATCGCCCGAGTTGATCTTGGCTTCGTATTCCTGGGCGCGGCGGCTCCACATGGTGCGTTTGACGCGTGCACGGCCCTTGAGCGTGGTCAGGGCGTTGTCCATGCGTTTGCGCGAACTCAGCTTACGTAAACCCGATACTTCGACCTTGCCGGTGGGCACGCGCAGAGTCATGCGGTCACGGTCAAATGAAATGACAAAAAGCTTCAACTTCTCGCCAGCAATTTCTGTCGTTTCGATAGATTCCACCTTGCCCACACCGTGGGTTGGGTACACCACGAAATCGCCCGGTTTAAATGCCAGTTGCTCGGCCATGAACGTAATTCTCCACTCTAATTCAGCGCTATTGCGATATCGCAATCATTCAATTTGATCGCCTGATCACAAACCGCAGAATCCTGCAAGCGAACCAATACTCCGGCGCGTTTCGGGTTTACTGCTGGTTTGGGCTAATTGCCTGAAGTTCAGGGCTTTCCTTCACTATCCACGTTACACCAGCTAAAACAAATGGACACCCGACACCGATTGCACGCAATCGCCGAGCATCCATTTAAGCTGTGAACAGACTATAACACAAAAATCCGCAAAAAAACAGTCCCAAGCGCTGCAAATCGCGATTCAGACCGAAATTCCGTAGTTTAAGACCCCTGACCCGGATTGGGGCTCAGCATTTCCAGTTTGCCGGGTTTGTCTTTCCATTCTTCATGGTCCGCCGGCGGCTCGCCCTTGCGGGTGATGTTAGGCCATTCTTCGGCGAACTTGGTATTGATTTCAAGCCACTTCTCTAGGCCTGGCTCTGTGTCGGGGACAATTGCCTCAATGGGGCATTCCGGCTCACACACGCCGCAATCAATGCATTCATCGGGATGAATAACCAGCATGTTTTCACCCTCATAGAAACAATCCACGGGGCAAACTTCAATGCAGTCTTGCAGTTTGCATTTAATACAGTTTTCAGTGACGATGTATGTCATCTTTGTCTCCACAATACCTTTCTCGCGGGCGTGTTTACGACCTTATCCCGCAGAGCGCAAGCCGTTGATTCATATAAAGCTAAAGTTTAACTTCCCAGAGCCCGACGCCGTGCCATGGCGCTTTCCCGATCGGTTACATTCAACAGCGCCGCGACCCGCAACATGAGGTTTGCTTCCAGATCATGCAGCACGCCATCAGCAAAAACGACCAGCCACAACATCTCCACCAGATCAATGCATTCCTGATGCGACAGATTGCGTGTTGCCTGGCGGGTAAATCCGAATAACTGAGTGGAATTGTTCACCACGGCCTCGGCATCCAGCATAAGCTGATGGGCTTCTTCCTGTGTCGCGCCGAACTCGCCATACAACAGGCTTTCAATCATCGCGCGTTCAGAATCGTCGAAGTGACCATCCATGAAGGCCGCCTGAATGAGCAGCGCCGCCGTGATAGCGCGTTTTTCCTGTTCAGGATCAGGCTCCGGCGTATTGTCGCCACCCATAATGAGAATTCGAATGCGTGTAATCATGGCTTCCCTCTATCACGCTCCTGACGATTGCTCAATCCCGACCACGCAATCGATCGAGCGCCCGCCGGTCGGTCTTGGTTGGCCGCCCTGCACCAGCATCGCGCACAGCCACACCAGACGTGGATTTATCTGATTTTCGGACAGGTTCCGGCGGCGACAGGTCCTCATACAATCCTTGGGCTTCAGGTGCAGGCCCACGTCGTGTTCCCAGCGCAACGACCTTGATCACGCGCACCTGCTGGTTGAGCGGAAACGTGAGCACATCATTCGGCTTCAGACTTTGGTTGGCCTTGCGGACGACCTGTCCATTCAGACGCAGCTTGCCCGACCCACAAAAGGTATTGGCCAGCGTGCGGCTTTTGAAAAACCGGGTGTACCATAACCACTTGTCGATTCTCAGCGTAACTTCGCCCATTATCTGGTCTTCAATTCCTTGAGGACTGCGAACGGCGAGTCGGCGTATTGCTCCGGCTCACGGCGATCTTTGACGCGCCTTATCTTACGGTTGTTGTCCGCAACCGGCTTTTGCGCTCTGGCTTCTGATTTCTGACCAGGCCGCCCTTTATGGAATTTCCGACGCGGCAGACGAAACAGGCGCACGCCATCCTTGATACTGCTTATAAAGCCAAGACCGTGGAGGATGACGGTTGTTCGCTCAACCCCGGCACCAGCAAATGACATGAGCGAGTCGTCCATGGCAAATGGTGCCTTGAGGCCCAGCGTCCAGGCCTTGCCCGCAATGCGCTCCAGCATGTCCAGGCGCACGGCAAATGCACCGCCCGCCTCGCGGAATACCGGATATCCTACCGCTTTGAGGAAATCACTTTCGGGGGCGTTCGGACGTGGATCAGACAACTCAACCGTGATCAGGCCCGGCTTGGGTGGCGAGAAGGCCGTTTTGGGTGCGTTCCACAAATTCCACAATCTGGTCCGGATCACGATTGCAGCGGGCTTCAGCAGCGCAGGCATGAAAACCGCCGAGCGACCGATACGAATGCCCATGGATTTAAGCGTCCGCCGGTCGTCCTGTGACAAGGCGTCGATCTGTTCGCGAGCATCTTCCCGGTCCATGGTACCAAGCTGTTCGCGTAACTGGAAAACCAGTCCGCGTGCGGCCCCGGCGACCTGCGCGTTGGCCAGATCCGTCAACGGTTTCAGCCCGCCGTCTATTTCCGCCCGCACCCACCGCTCCAGCGTCCGCGTAAGCTGTTCGCGCTGTGGCGCATCAATGCTGTCGTTGTGATGCAGTGTCAGCCTGGGATGCATCATGTCGTTTCCACGTTTCACGCGTGCTACAGCCTCACCCATCCATTCGATGGCACCGTTTTCCTGCCATTGGAATGCAGGCGCATCCTGCGCATCCAATTCGCCGATCCGACGGCTGATTTCCTGGTTCAGCACGCGCGCAGCAGCACCGGACAACGCCCGGCGATCCGCATCAAACCGAACATCGTCTGGCACAAACTGCAAGCCAATCAACTGGCCCACGAATTGACCCTCCACCAGCACATCACCATCGCCCCGAACGGCAGCAATCAGGTCCTCGCGGGAATTCAGTTTACTGACCAGCAAGGCGGTTCGTTTGTCGACAAATCGTTGCTTGAGACGTTCGTGCAGAGCGTCGGAGAGCCTGTCCTCGATATCGCGGGTGCGTTCCTGCCAGTGCAGGGAATCGTCGATCCAGTCGCTTTTATGCGAGATGTACGTCCATGTTCTGATCCGCGATATGCGGTTTGACAAGGCGTCGATATCGCCGTCCAGACGTTCAATGCGGCTGACGTGATCGGCGATCCAGTCATTGGGCAGGGCTCCGGATTCCAGCCGCAAATGGCGATAGATCCGATCCAGCAATCGGGCATGCCCGATAGTCCATTCTTTCTCGAAGTCCGGAATCTGACATACATCCCACAGCATCTCCGTACCATCCCGGTTAATGGCACTATCGGCAATTTCTGCGTCCCGGCTGAGTTCGTTCAAGGCCCGTTCATCAGCGGCTTCACGCACCCTTATCAGGCCGTCCTGGCCGGATTGCTCCCGTAAACTGGACTTCAGAGCCTCCAGCGTGTTAAACGCCAGGTCGGTCTTACGCCAGAATATCTGTCGATGATTGTCAAAGCTGTGGTTTTCTATGCGCTCAATGGTTTCGATATCCAGAGTTTCTACATTGGCTGTGACGCCAAACGTGCCGTCGTTTGTATGCCGCCCGGCCCGGCCCGCCGTCTGGCCCAGTTCCTCCGGGTTCAGGTGACGGAACCGTCTGCCGTCAAACTTGCGGGTCGAGGCAAACGCAACATGGTGCACATCCATGTTCAGACCCATACCGATCGCGTCTGTGGCCACCAGATAATCCACCTCACCGGCCTGATACATGGCGACTTGGGCATTGCGGGTTCGTGGACTGAGCGCCCCCAGCACAACAGCGGCACCGCCACGCTGGCGCCGGATAAGCTCGGCGATGGCGTAAACATCGCTGATGGTAAACGCAACAACCGCACTGCGCGGTGGCAGGCGATTGATCTTCTTTGATCCGGCGTAACTCAGCGTCGACATGCGGGGTCGGGTCACAAACTCTGCCGTCGGCACCAGCCTGCGGATCATGGGTTTCATGCTTTCCGCACCCAGAAACAGGGTCTCGAAAACCCCTCGGGCATTGAGCAACCGGTCTGTAAACACATGACCCCGGTCCGGATCAGCGCACACTTGAACCTCATCAATAGCCAGAAATTCGACTTTGTGAACCAGAGGCATGGCTTCGACCGTACATAGATAATAGCGTGCGCCCGGCGGAATAATCTTCTCTTCGCCCGTAATCAGCGCAACCTGCCCGGCACCTTTGCTGGCCACGGCCCGATCATAATTTTCCCGCGCCAACAAACGCAGGGGAAAACCGATCATGCCCGATTTATGCGCCAGCATGCGCTCCATGGCAAAAAACGTCTTGCCCGTATTGGTGGGACCCAGAACGGCGGTAATAGTCGGTGACATGGACGCGAGACTCCAGCCTTCAAGCATGGCAAATAAATGACAGACAACGTCTAGCAATCATCGGAAAATCTGGAAATCCTTTTCGTACGTATCGGCAATCTTTCTTTTGATTTCGGTGGCGGCAATTTATCGGTTCAGTTCATGCTATTTTTCGGATGGGGCTTATCGTCGGCAGCGTACGATCGAATTATATTACAGTGCCGAGCGCAGGGCCTGGATATGCTCGGGTGACAAACCGCAACAGCCGCCGAACACCTGGACACCTTCCTGCTTCCATTGACCCGCAAAAGTGACCAGATCGTCTGGTGATATGACCTCGTCAAATTGCCAGTGCGGCATTTTGAAGTAGCCGGAGTCAGGGTACGCAGTCAGCGGTCCATCAAAATGCTCTCGAACAATTTTCAAGGCGTCCGCAATGACGTCAGACGGCGTGTGCATGAGTCCCATGGCGTCCACGTCGTATTCTGCCGCCATCTTCACGGCATCCACCAGCGGCACGTCCTGATCCTGCATATAGGTGACGATGGAGCCGTCATCTGCCCACTTGGCAGACAGTCCCGCCCATACCGGCAGGTTGGTCGCCTTGGCTGCGTCAAATGCGGGGCGCATGCGATGTTCGGGGTCGAACATCATCTCCAGCAGGATCAAATCGCACTGACCATCCTTCAAAATGGTGGCCAGCTCGCCGAAAGCATCCACGTACTGTTGCTGGCTGGGCCGGTCGCCCGGGTTGGAGACATGTGAGCCTACCTGAACCGGGATGATATGGGATAGTGACCCGGCCACCAGAACGTCCGGCCTGACCGCCTCTTCCCGCGCGGCAAAGGCGGTTTCGATGGCTGCCCTGTTGATCTCGCCAACCCGATCACCAAGTCCCGCCGCGGCCAGCATGAGACGCGAGGATGCAAAGGTGTTTGCGGTGATGATATCGGCTCCGGCGGCAATGTAATCCAGATGAACACCGCGTAGCTCGTCAAGATTGTTCAGCGTGGCCGCTCCGCACCAGGCATGATCATCCATGACCACACCACGACGCTCCAGTTCGGTGCCAATGGCCGCATCCAGTATCAGGACACCGCCAGCACCCAATGTCGCTTTAACATCTGCGTATGCCATGATCGACTATCCTCTTAACCGTGTATGAACCAGGGGTTACACAGCCCGTCGGGCAGCAGCAGACAAGAACCCTTGCAGAACCGCGGCGCGCGATACTACCCGCCCTGCAGTCTTTTCTTGAGATCTTCGCGCTGGCGATTGTAAGCAGCCAGCGACTCCTCATCGAGCGTGCTGTCCGCAACCTTCGACAGTTCATCGATCTGCTCGGCAATGCCCACATCAGCGACGGTCTGCTTGGCGCTGTCGGCGACCTTCTTGATAGTCTCCTGCATGCGGCCCATGGCACCCTGCATGGCATCGAACACGGTAGCTGCCGCCTGTGCATGTTCTTCGGATTGTTCGAGAATGGCTTCCAGTTCAGCCACGCGGCTCCGCAACTCCTGAACTTCGGCCTCCTGTGAGTCCTGGGCCAGGATCGTCTCGTAGATCGTTACCGAACACGTGGCCACCTGTTCGCGGAGCTTGGTTATCTCCTTGTCTGCATTCGCCAGCAAACCCTTGTATTTTTGCAAATCTAAGTTGTCGTCCATCCTGGCTATCCTGTCCCTCAAATAATCGCAGCGCGATGCAATAGTACAATTTAGTTGCGCTTTTGGTTAGCACATTCGCCAGGTCTGTTAAACAACCGCATTGCAGATCAAGTTCGGTCGGCTGAACGCACGTGAGTCCTTCACGAGTGTGCACAGCTTCGGACTGTTGAACCAACGTGGGAGTTGATATAACGAACATTCGTCACTGAAGAGAATGATATGAACGAACGTATTGCATCACTACCAAAGGCAGAACTTCATTTGCACCTTGAAGGGTCTCTGGAGCCAGAGCTTCTTTTCCGCATCGCTCAGCGCAATGATATCAGCATTCCGTTTTCATCGGTTGATGAGCTCCGTCAGGCCTACCGGTTCTCTAACCTGCAGGAGTTCCTCGATATCTATTATCAGGGCATGAACGTTCTTCAGACCGAGCAGGATTTTTACGACCTGACGACCGCTTATGTTGACCGATGTGCTGCGGACAATGTTCGCCATGTGGAGGTATTCTTTGATCCCCAGGGCCACACAGCCCGGGGGATAGCGTTTGAAACCGTAGTCAAGGGTATTGTTTCCGGCCTGAAGGATGGCGAGGCCCGTCATGGCATCAGTTCAGGCCTGATTATGAGTTTCCTGCGTCACCTCTCGGAAGCTGACGGGTTTGAGGTTCTGCGACAGGCAGAGCCCTGGCTTGGTCAATTTGTCGGTGTTGGCCTGGACAGTTCCGAACTGGGCCATCCGCCCATCAAATTCAGCCGCTTGTTTACCGAGTGCCGAAACCAAGGACTGAAGCTCAGTATGCATGCGGGCGAAGAAGGGCCGGCGGACTATGTGCGGGAAGCACTGTACGAGATCGGAGTCGACCGGATTGACCATGGCAACAGAGCCCTGGAAGACCCGGAACTTGTCGATGAAATCAAACGAAGGAACCTGTGTCTGACCGTATGTCCGCTATCCAATCTGGCACTGAAGGTGGTCAGCCACATGTCGGAAAGCCCCGTCCACAGGATGCTTGAAGCTGGCCTTGCGGTTACGGTTAACTCGGATGATCCGGCGTACTTTGGCGGTTACATGAACGCCAATTATCAGGCCGTGGCCGACGGACTGTCGCTGACATCTGCACACATCAGACAACTGGCGATCAACAGTTTCACGGGATCATTTCTCGATGATGAAACAAAAATGTCATTTGTGAACGAAATCGAGAAACACGACTAACAGGCAGTTGTCCTCAAAATCAGTCCTCGGAATCCTCATCGCTGATGCGACCTGACAGATAGTCATCTGTAGTTCGCGTTTTTGGTCGAAGACCCGCGAAGAACGGCTGGGTGTCTTCGTTGGTCATGGCGATGATCCGACAGTCATCACACATCTTGATGCGCTCCAGCGCCGCCGGGTTTGAGAACATGCTGTGACCTTCCAGCTTGGTCGTCATGTTGTTGATCATGGACTTGACGCCAAACGGCTTGCCGCAACGAATGCATTCAAAGGGTTCTTCTTCATTGAGCACCACCAGATTAAGCGCGTCCTTCGTGAAATTCAGGCGAGGTTCAAGCGATATCACCTTCTCGGGACACGTGGATTTGCAAAGCCCGCACTGGACGCAGGCGCTCTCGCGGAATCGCAACTGTGGTTTCTCCGAATTCTCTACCAGCGCGTTGGTAGGACAGGCCCCGATACAGGACAGACACATGGTACAGCCCTCTGTATCAATGTTAACCGAGCCGTACGGAGCACTAACCGGCAACGGCAGAATATCTTCGGGTGTTGGAGCGTGCTCGTGCAGATGGCCAAGCGCATTGCGGATCAGTGATCGCTTGTCGCCTGACGGCATAAAACTTGCCCGTGTTTTTATGGGCTTGTTTTTCGCACCGTAGAGACGCTCGGCGACCACATCGGGGTCGTGTTCATCGATGATTGCCAGGCAATTGTCTTCGTACCCAAGGCCGCTCATGACGTGATTGACCAGACCCCCGGTGTCCACGAGGCCCTGGTTTTCTTCTGTGTGTGCCGGGTTGACCAACACGTACACCTGGACAAATCCGTATGCCAGTGCGGCAAAGGCCTCGACCTGACCAAACTGGTTAACCTCATTGACGGCAAACGGTATGACGCTGGCTGGTAAACCGGGACCAAAGCGCGAAATGGCCGAAATCATTTCTTCGCCGTACTTCAGATCATGAACCAGTATCGAAGGCTCAACACCACCCGCATCATGATATACGGCTGACAATGTCCGCAGACGCAGGAGCGCATGTTCGTAACCCGGCAAATCATATGTGACCGCGCCGGTCGGACACGCCGCAGCGCAACTGCCGCACCCGGCACAGACATAAGGGTCGAACGCCAGACTCTCGCCAACCTCGGTGATCGCGCCGGTCGGACACAGATCAAGGCACCGGGTGCATCCGGTAATGCCGCTGCGATTATGCGCACAGATGCTGGCCTTGTACGATACGTACCGGGGCTTCTCGAACTCCCCGACCAGGTTAACCACATCAAACAGCGCCTGCTCCACGGCGACGACACTTGCCGGGTCAGGATTGAAGTATCCATCCCGCTTCTCCGGGGCATTTATCAACGGCGTATCACCACGCAGATCGAGAACCAGCGCACATTCCGCACTACCATCGCTGGGATTTGTTTCGAACTGTGCTTCATGACGGGACGACGGGACAAACGCGGCCAGCCGCCACAAAGTAACGGTGAAGTTACCGAGATGGCCGCTCAGGGCGACCGGTTTCCCGTTGAATATTGTGAAGGTAAATTCGGCCGGTAACGTAATTTCGGTTCCCCGCTCGACCACAAGCGTGACGTCAAGCTGTGACGACAATCGTTGCGCGGCAGTGACGGCTTGCTGACTGGAACCCAGAATCAAAACACTGCCGTCGCTGTCCATGCTGACCTCGCGGACAACCGGCGGAGTCATGGATGCTTCTGTCAGCAGGGCGGCGATCTTTGGAGTCGCCTGATCCACCTGTTTTGACCATCCGGCCTTTTCCCGGATGTTGGCGAACGCCAGTTCACTTTCGTAACCGATCTCTTCGGCAAGATCGTCGAACACATGAGACATTTGCGTGCATGCGACCGCGACCGGGCCTTTGGCGGTGGGCAGAAACTGTTCCAGTATGTTCAGTTGTCGCCCGCATAACATGGTCGCCGGTTCAACGGATTTGCCGCCCAGTGCAGTGCCAAGCAGGTTACCATTGATAGGTGCCGTTCCTTCGCAATCACAGACAAAAGTCGTTACACCGTTCACTTCAATTGCTGATTTGGTCATGGGTTTCTCACAATTGGCGACCTGTAAGGACGCGGTAATTTAGTGTCGACAATGCCGCTCCCGGCAAGTTTAGTATACTTCTAAATGCAGCTCGGTCATGATGGACGTGCATATTTATGAAATAATTCTCCTTATTCAACAAGGGGAGGGCAAATGGGCGGCGCGTGAATGGCGGATGGTTTTATTTCAATTGGCATCGTGATCGAACGTCGGGAGTCTGACAACCCGTGGCTGGATTACACATGGACACCGGTGTCTGTTTTGCCCGGTGCCAAGCCCATTGATGCGTGGTTGAAGATCGACGAGGGAGAGGGCTGGGAGAGATATCATGCACGAACACTGGCGCTGGAATTGTTCAAGGGTGAGACGGAAGGCTATCGGTACAATCTGTCGCAGGAAACGCCACTCGTGTACGTGGTCATGCAGGCGGGTGATGAACTGGGTGACGCGGAGTATGAGCCCTGTCACGCAACCCTGTGTCCGTACGAAGCCATGGGATATGCCGAAAGCGGCGACGAGATGGTGGAAGGCGTACCCATGCCCGCCGCTCTGATTACATGGGCGCAGGGTTTTGTGGACATGTATCACGTGGATGAGCCGTTCAAGAAACGTAAAAACAAGAAGTTTGACCACAGTGGTGGTCGACGGGCACCAAGAACATGAGTGACAATAAACCGTCAGGTATCGGTCGCTGGTCACAACGCAAGACGGCCAGCCGTTCCCGCAAACCGGGATCGCGCGGTCCGCGGATCACCTTCGCGGACGACGAGTCGTATGGGGGAGAGCTCGAACAAGTCCTGCCTCAGGAAGCGGCTTCCCCGCAGTCCCCGGCAGTTATGGACAACCCGGAATCGTCACCGCCTGTTTCAGACGTGGGGGCAGACTCAGAATCTGAGCCGGATTCAGAAGACGATAACCCCGAAACCTTGGATAATATGACCAGGGAACTTGATCTGCCGCCCCTGGACAGTCTTGGTGTCGATTCCGATTTCCGGCCCTATATGCAGAGCAACGTCCCGGACCTGTTGAAACAGGCCGCCATGCGCCGACTATGGCGCATTGACCCGGCGTTCGGGTTCCTCGATGGCATGAACGATTACGATGAGGATTATCAGGTCATCGACACCCTTATTTCTGCCATGGATACAAGTTACAAAGTCGGTCGTGGATACCTCAATGATGAGGATAATAAAGAGGATGAAAATGGCGAGCCCGTAGAAGAAGACCTGGAAAATGCCCAAATCGACGAATCCAGCCACCAGGCCAGCCACCAGGACAGCGAGATTCAGACTACTGATGCTGACCAGGAAGCCGATGCAACAGACGAAGACGAAGGTGATGACTTAACCCCCGACACCTAAATAACGGTTTTCGGCGATTTTGATTTCCCGGTACCCCGAAATCAATTTATCCACAGGTTTTTTAGATTCTTTCCAAGTTACTATCGCATTCAGGGGCAGATTGTGGTATACCATATACAAATGGTCTGCTCGTGAGAGTAGGCACTATAAAGAATGACAGGGATAGCCTTAGATACGCCGAACGGCGAGGCAGTTGACAGTGTTGGCACCGAGGACGTGCTGCGTGCTCAGTACTATGCACTTTTGTCACGGCTGCTTGTTCAATCCCCCGATGTTGAAACTCTTGAGATACTGGCTGATCTTGGCGCCGACAACAGCGCGTTTGGCACGGCCCTGGGGAACCTCGCGACCATTGCTGCAACAACCACGCCGGAAACGGTCAGCGAAGAATATACGAAACTATTTTACGGTTTTGGATCCGGTGGCGAGGTTCTGCCCTACGCATCCCTGTATCTGACCGGATTGTTGTACGACAAACCGCTCGCCGCATTACGTGGCGATCTGGCGGAATTTGGCATCATCCATTCGAACAAGAACAGCGAGCCGGAAGACCATGCGGCCTACATCCTTGAGATTATGCATCACCTGATCATGAATCAGGCTGGCAGCAGCGTGACCTATGAGCGCCAGCAGGCATTTTTCGAGACCCACATTGCATCCTGGATGCAGAAGTTATTTGAAGATCTGGAAACCGCAGACTCATCGGTTCTGTACGTCCCTGTCGGGACCATAGGCCGCCTGTTTATCGGGATTGAGTCTGAGGCTTTTGAGATGGCGGCATAGTGTCGTCAGGTCAAGGTTGCGGGACGCCCTTGGCCAAACCACGTAGAGGACCGCTTTCGCAGGCAGTCCACTTAGGAGTAAAGCGAATGTCCGAGAAGGAAAAAGCATTACCCCGTCGTGAGTTCATACGGAATAGCGGCGCAGCACTGGGAGCAGCCGGTGCGGCGGTCGTTATGTCAGGGTCGGCTGAAGCCGCAATGACAAAGCCGGATGACAATTCGACTGGCGATTACCAGGAAACCGAACACGTCAAAACCTACTACGAGTTGGCTAGGTTCTGAGCTCAAAATGGTTACGGGTGTACAACGTAACCAGGAAACAGCGGCGGAGGTATATCTGACCATGTCGTCGCAAATCGAAAACAGGAGAGACTAATGCTTAGGAAAAAAGCAAGCGGGGTGGCGAGACGCCCCCGTTTGAAGAAAGTCCAGGCAGGTACCGTTGGCGAAGGTGTTGATCGCAGGACGTTTTTGAAACGATCAAGTCTGGCAGCCGGTGGTGCAGCATTATTGTCAGCAACGCCCGTGGGTGTCGTCAAGGAAGCCAAGGCGGCAACGGCTGCAGCGGCTGGCCTGACCACCGTCAAGAGCGTTTGCACACACTGTTCCGTGGGTTGCACGGTTGTTGCAGAAATGGATAACGGCGTTTGGGTCGGGCAGGAGCCTGGCTTTGACAGCCCCATCAATCTGGGTGCGCATTGCGCCAAGGGTGCTGCAGTTCGCGAACACGCTCACAGCGACCGTCGCCTGAAGTACCCTATGAAACTGTCGGGTGGCAAATGGATCAAAATGAGTTGGGAAGACGCCATCAACGAGATTGGTGACAACATGCTCTCGATCCGTGAGCAGTCCGGTCCTGATTCTGTTTATTGGCTTGGCTCGGCCAAGTTCAATAATGAGCAATCCTACCTGTTCCGCAAGTTCTACGGATTCTGGGGCTCAAACAACGGCGATCATCAGGCGCGTATCTGTCACTCAACAACAGTGGCCGGTGTTGCGAATACCTGGGGTTATGGTGCGATGACGAATTCGTACAATGATATCCATAACTCGAAAGCCATCTTCCTGATTGGCTCGAACCCTGCAGAAGCCCACCCTGTTGCTGTTCAGCATATTCTCAAGGCCAAAGAACAGAACAACGCGGCATTGATTGTATGTGACCCGCGGTTCACCCGTACGGCGTCGCATGCTGATGAATTTGTCCGTTTCCGTCCCGGTACGGACGTGGCGCTGATCTGGGGTATCCTGTGGCATATCTTCGAAAACGAGTGGGAAGTTAAGGAATTCATTCGCCAGCGCGTCGGGGGTCTGGAACAACTTCGTGCCGAGGTCGCCAAATGGACGCCTGAGGAATGCGAACGTGTAACCGGCGTGCCCGGCACACAGGTTCGTCGTGTCGCGCGCACCATGGCCAACAACCGTCCGGGTACCTTCGTGTGGTGTATGGGCGGAACGCAGCACACCAACGGTAATAACAATACGCGGGCATACTGCACGATGCAGTTGGTCCTCGGGAACATGGGTACAGCCGGTGGCGGTGCCAATATCTTCCGTGGCCACGACAACGTTCAGGGTGCGACGGATTTCTGCATCCTGAGTCATAGCCTGCCCGGTTATTACGGTCTGAAAACCGGCTCGTGGAAGCACTGGGCACGGGTTTGGGATGTGGATTACGACTATCTGCTCGGTCGTTTTGCGTCCAAGGAACTCATGGAATCGAAAGGTATCCCGGTCAGCCGCTGGATAGATGGTGTTCTTGAAGACAAGGACAATATCGATCAGCCTGAAAACCTTCGGGCTATGGTACTCTGGGGCCATGCAGTAAACTCGCAAACCCGCTTGCCGGAAATGAAAAAGGCGATGGAGAAGCTGGATATGATGGTTGTCATCGATCCGGTGCCCACATTCGCTTCTGTCATTCCGGACCGTCAGGACGGCGTTTATGTGTTGCCGGCATCGACCCAGTTCGAAACTTACGGGTCGGTAACGGCATCCAACCGTTCCTTGCAGTGGCGTGACAAGGTCTTTGAACCGGCATTTGAATCCAAGCCGGATCATGAGATCATGTACCGGTTCGCCGTCAAACTCGGCTTTGCTGATGAGATGTTCAAAAACATTACCGTCACCGAAAACGAGCCCTTGATCGAAGACATCACCCGTGAATTCAATCGGGGCATGTGGACGATTGGCTATACCGGTCAGTCACCGGAGCGCCTGAGAAAGCATATGGCCAATCAGGTTACCTTCGACAAAACAACGCTTCTGGCACGAGGCGGACCTTGTGATGGCGACTATTACGGTCTCCCCTGGCCTTGCTGGGGTACAGCCGAAATGAACCATCCGGGAACACCTATCCTGTATGATACGTCGAAACCTGTTGCCGAAGGTGGCCTCAACTTCCGCGCCCGGTTTGGGGTTGAGAAGGACGGCACCAACCTGTTGGCGGAAGGTTCCTACCCTGTTGGTTGCGAGATCAAGGATGGTCATCCTGAATTCTCCATGGCCATGCTGAAGAAACTCGGCTGGGATGGTGATCTGACAGCTGATGAACGGGCGGCCATTGAAAAGGTTGCCGGTGACAAGACCAACTGGAAAACCGACCTGTCTGGCGGTATCCAGCGCGTTGCCATCAAGCATGGCTGTGCGCCGTTTGGTAACGCCAAGGCCCGTACTGTGGTCTGGACGTTCCCGGATCCGGTACCATTACACCGCGAACCGTTATACACGCCGCGGCGTGACCTGGTGGCCGACTATCCAACCTATGAGGATAAGAGAGCTTACCGGTTGCCCACCCTTTACGCGTAGATTCTGAAGAACGACTTCATTCAGGACTTCCCGATCATTCTGACGTCGGGACGGCTTGTTGAATATGAAGGTGGTGGTGATGAGTCGCGGTCCAATAAGTGGCTGGCAGAGCTGCAACAGGAAATGTTTGCGGAAATCAATCCCGTCGATGCCAACAATCTTGGCATTCGAGACGGTGGTGATATCTGGATCCACAGCCCTGAAGGCGGCAAGGTTCTCGTCAAAGCCATGGTGACGCAACGTGTGGGTTCTGGTGTTGTCTTTATGCCATTCCACTTCGGTGGTCACTGGCAGGGCAAGGATCTGCGTGAGAAGTACCCA
>JAJFID010000164.1 GCA_021775325.1 Rhodospirillales bacterium | reverse complement strand
GCAACGACAACGCCGATAACGGTGTCACCGAAGCCAGTGTGCAAACCGCTGCGGCTGTCGGTCAGATCGACGTTGTCAGCTTTGGTGGTACCGTCGCGACCGGCGACATCTATAATCTGACGATCGACGCTTTCGACTTCCAGGTGGTTGTGGATGGTTCGACCATCGTCACCCTTGCCGACGTGGTCGCTGAATTTGCCAGTGACATCAATACGGATGGTGTGGTCCTGGCCTCGGTTGACGGGAATGGCGACCTTGTCCTGAACTGCGATGTGGGTACGCCGTTTACGGTCCAAGACCTGGTTCTGCAAAGCGCCGATCAGACCATCACGTCTGTCACCGCATCGTCTGAAGCAACACCGCAGATTACAGAAGTCGTCTTTGTCATCGATGGTGGCGGCTTTAACGGTGACAGTATCGAAATTAATATCGACGGCAATGCGTTCAATACATCCCGTATTACCAATGGTACTGACGTTGATATGGCACACTTTGTCGGGCCGGTTGCCGAGGGTGGTACCGGGTTGCTGGATGACATCGTTGCAGGGTCACCGGCGATTACCTCGGCTGTCGCCACCGCGACCGGGTTTATCCTCACAGGTACGACACTTTCAGGCTTCTCCATCGTTTCGATCAGCACCAACAACGGCGGTGGGCTGGATCCCGGAACGGCACAGCTAAACCAGGCGTTTGCCGCCGCTGCACCAACGATAGAGACCGTCACTTTCGACGGCACGGTGGATGCAGGCGACACTTACGATATCACGGTGAATGGTGTCACGTTTACGTCGGACAACACGCTGACCTCGGTCACGGATGTGGCGGCTGATCTGGCAACTCAGATCAATGCGGCCAGTCTGTCTACGCTGGGCACGGTAACATCCGCCGCCGGCGTTCTTTCGATCCCGTCTGTTGATGGGGTCACGGCCCTGCTGGTTGAAGACGTCATCCTCAACGATGTGTCTCAGACCATTACGACTGTCACGACCCAGCCTCCAGCCACGCCCAACGTCGATCAGGTAGACACGATCACTCTAACCGGCACGCCGGAACCGGGCGATGTGTACTCTATTGATATCTCCGCCGATTCAGGCGAGTACTCCTTCAGCTACACGGCAACCGGTGTCGAGGACCTGGGCTTTATCGCCACGATATTGACCAGCCAGATCAGCGGGTCTGCCGCCGGTGCCGACGTTGTACCTTCTGTTCTGGGTGCAACCATCACCCTGACCGGCGTTGGCGGCCAGGCATTCACTCTCAGCGCAGATGGTGCGAACTTCGATGGCGGTCTGTATCTGGTCGGTTTCGACAGCGGCCCCAATGTCATCGCCAATATTGATCCGACCGATGGGTCTGTTATCAGTTCGGTTCTGACCGATGACGGCCTCAGTGGCAATCCGTCCATCAGCTCTCTTGTTTACGATGCCGATCAGGGCGCGTTCCTGGGCGCCGCGTCCTCGGGTTCGGGACTGCTGACCATTACGCCGCTCGATGGCCTGGTCACGGCGATTGATACCGGTGCGCTGTTCGGTGGCGATCTGACATTCGTTGATACGCCGGCAACCGATTCTCCCATCACCAACGTGGAAAACATCATCGGCACGGACTACGATGACAGCTTTACCGGTGGTGCCGAAGAGAATGTCCTGTTGGGTGGCGGCGGCAACGACTTCCTGGATGGCGGTGCGGGCAACGATACGCTCGAAGGCGGCATCGGTAACGATGAACTGGATGGCGGCGACGGCGACGACGTGCTTGAAGGCGACTCCGGCAACGATATTTTCTATGTCTCCGGCGGTGATGACATCGTTGATACGGGCTCGGGCAGCGACACCATATGGCTGGCTGATGATCAGGTGCTGGTGGATGCCCAGGTTATTGAATCGACCGACAATCTGGTTCTGACCGTCGAAAACACTACCACGAATGAAATCTCCACCGTCACGATTCTGGATCGGCCAATTGTATCGTCATTCGAATTGCAGGTCCGGTTCCTGGATGACGGCGTTGAGCGTTTTGTCGATGTGTCCCATCTGGTGCCCATCGGCGGTTCGAGCGTCAGCGGCCTCGGCGAAGGAACAGCGATCTTCACCGGTACGGATGACAACAACACCATTACTGCCAGCGGCGGTGAGGATCTGGTCTTCGGTGGCGATGGCAATGACTTCCTGAACGGTGATTTCGGTAATGATCAGCTCAGCGGTGGTGCCGGTAATGATAGTCTGTTCGGCGGCACCGGCAACGACGAATTGCTGGGCGGCGACGGCGACGACGTGCTGGATGGTGAGAGCGGTAATGACATCCTCGAAGGCGGCGCTGGTAACGATATTTACGAGGGTGGCCTTGGCAATGACTTCATCCGTGCGGGCGAGGGCGACGACACCCTGCGTCTCGATGCATCGCTGGAAGTGGAAGACGTTGTTCTTGATGCCGACACCGGCGACCTGACAATTGATATCGCCGACGGCAGCGGCAATATCGTTGGCACCACGGTCATCGAAGACCACGTCAACAACAGCCTGTCTACGATCGAGTTTGATTTCGACGATGACGGCACGCTGGACACCTATCAGGTTTCCAATGATTTCGGCGACGGCACCGATACCGCCGATACGGTGTACGCGGGCACCGTCGACGACGACACCATTGTGGCCGGTTCGGGCGATGATCTTATTACCGGCAACGGTGGCGACGACGACATCGACGCAGGCGCGGGCGACGACTTTATCTTTGTGGACAGTGGCGACAATACCATCGACGGCGGTGATGGTGTCGACGAGATAGAATTTGATGCCGAAGAAGGATTTGGTGCGAACATCGATCTGCAGACCGGAACCGCAACGGTGTTCGGCAATGCGCTGGTCGCGGGTGTTGCAGAAGAAGACGGTGGCCTGCAGGGCATCCTGCTTGGCACCGATGCCGAGCTTCTGGGCAATGTCACCGATCAGGGCATTACGGGCCTCGCCGAAGCTGGCGGTGTACTC
>JAJFID010000163.1 GCA_021775325.1 Rhodospirillales bacterium | reverse complement strand
GGTCGGGCAGGCCTGCATGCACCAGGCTTCGGCACATTGGGTACAGGTATAAGGGATGGACCGAATACCGTGATCCACCTCGAATATCTTGATGCGCGAGCGCGCCGGATTGAATGCGCCGGTATGTTCATAGGAACAAGCCATCTCGCACTGCAGACAGCTCGTGCATTTCCCGGCATCAATGATCAGTGATTTGTGCACCATTCGCCTCCTCAGGTTTTGTTCGTCAGTTCAGCATAATCCGCATTATGCCGCCTGTCGGTGTGTTATTTTGGATATACTACCGGACATTTGATCGCGGGGGAAAGCCCGAACAGGGGATTTGTGCAGAATTCTTCACCATCAAGCGGATGGTGCCATGGCGGCCTGCAACCAATCCATGAAGACTTCTGTTTCCGGGGCGACTTTCTGGTTATCCGGCGTGACCACAAAACAGGCCTGATCTGTTTCTATTGCGTGATTAAAAGGGCGGATCAACGGGCTGGTTTCATGGAAGTGGTCCCACAGCGTGGAATAGCACATCATCAGTCCGCCGCCAGCCTGGGCAAGCTCGGCGGCCATCACCCACGTATCCACCTGGGTGCCGGGAATGTCTGATACGTCCGGTGCGCCGTCCTGGCCTGACAGCCACTGGGCCCAGGTGTTGGTGCTGCCAGCCACCTGATACAGCATGTAATCGGTCAATTCCGACACACTGCCGGGCGGAGCCTTGCCGTTGGCCATTGAGGGTGCGGAAACCGGGAAGAATTGTTCGGTCGTCAATCTTTGTGCCTGGGTCCCGGACCAGTCACCGGCACCAAAACGGATGTCCACATCCACACCGTCCCAGTCCCGGTCTGTCGGCCACAGCGCAGTGACAAGCCGGATGGGGATCTTTGGGTGACGCATCTGGAAATCGGGCAGACGTTTGCACAGCCAGGTGGTCGCGATGGTGGCTGCAACGCGGATGGTCAGGGCTTTGGCAGCGTTGCTGCCAAACACCTCGCGGGTGCCTTCTGAAAGCCTGAGGAATCCCTCGCGCACCGACGGCAGATAGGCCTCGCCGGTATCGGTCAATTTCAGGCTTCGCGTCAGACGATGGAAAAGAGGCCGACCCAGGTGCATTTCCAGCGCCTTGACCTTCTGGCTGACGGCGGCCTGGGTGACGTTCAGTTCCCGCGCCGCCTCGGTAAAACTCAGGTAACGGGCGCTGGCCTCAAAGGCACGGATCCAGTTAAGCGGGGGCAGGTTTGTGGGCATCCGACGCACTCTCAAAATTGAGCTCAAAGTTGGATCCAAAGTTGGACCAAGTGACACCATAGTTTTTCTAGGGTATGCTGTCGAGAATACTCCGTTGTGCCGCATCAGGAAAAGGCATTATGTAAGTTCTATCAACGACGTGCCTCAGGATAAGGATGAGCGGCATGAGCATAGAAGAACTGGGTAGTCGCCGTGGTGGCCGTGCAGCGCGTAAAGCACTGCGGGAAGCACCAATCCCTGAAGAGAAACGCGTTATTCGCCCCGGTATGGACGGTGGCCTGTTTAAACCGCTGACAGACTCCGAGGTCGAGCGCATTCATCATGCCGCCCTCGACGTGCTGGAAAACATCGGACTGGCCGACGCCATTCCGTCGTGTATTGATCTGGTTGTCGCCGCCGGTGGTACGCTGACGGACCAGGGCCGGTTGCTGTTCCCGCGCGCGCTGATCGAAGACACGGTTGCCGGTGCTGCCCGAAACTTCCCGCTGTATGCACAGGACCCCAAGTTCGATCTGGAACCCTGGGGCAACAAGGTTCATTTCGGCACGGCGGGCGCGGCGGTTCATATGTATGTGCCGGAAACCAACGAGTACCGCGAGTCCACCATCGAGGATCTCTACAACATCGGGCGTATTGTCCATGAAATGGATAATATCCATTTCTTCCAGCGTTCCGTGGTACCACGCGATATTCCCGATCCCAGCGACATGGACCTGAACACGTGTTATGCAGCGGTCAAAAGCACCACCAAACACGTGGGCACCAGCATGGTGCATCCTGATCACGTTACCGAAGCGCTGGAAATGCTGCATGTCATTGCCGGTGGTGAGGATAAATGGCGTGCGCGCCCGTTTGTCAGCCAGTCCAACTGCTTTGTCGTACCACCCATGAAGTTTGCCGAGGACGCCAGCGGTGCGCTGGAAGTCGCTGTTCGTGGCGGCATGCCCGTCCTGCTGCTGGCAGCGGGGCAGGCCGGTGCCACAAGTCCGGCGGCGCTGGCCGGCGCCGTTATGCAGGAAGTAGCCGAGGTTCTTGCTGGCTTGGTTTACGTCAATCTGATCGTGCCGGGCCATCCGGCTATTTTCGGGACCTGGCCGTTTGTTTCTGACCTGCGCACCGGTGCCATGTCCGGTGGCTCGGGTGAGCAGGCCTTGTTGAGTGCGGCCTGCGCCCAGATGGCCAATTTCTATGATCTGTGTGGCGGTGTTCCCGCCGGTATGACCGATGC
Organism: Rhodospirillales bacterium; assembly: GCA_021775325.1. Taxonomy (GTDB): domain Bacteria; phylum Pseudomonadota; class Alphaproteobacteria; order Rhodospirillales; family Casp-alpha2; genus JABJGO01. The sequence continues at coordinate 8,912 of JAJFID010000163.1, read as the reverse complement.
CAAAACACCGGACGCCCAGCACGGTTATGAAAAAGGCTATACGGAAACACTGTTGGCCCATGCGGGCGCCAACCTGATTTACGAATCCGCCGGTATGCAGGGCAGTTTGCTGGGATTCAGCCTGGAAGCCCTGGTCATCGATAACGATATGATCGGCGGCATCCTGCGCACGGTGCGTGGTATCGATGTGACCGAAGACAGCCTGTCAGTCGAGGCATTGCGTGAGGTGTGCACCAACGGTCCGGGCCATTATCTGGGCCATGAACAGACCCTCGAGCTCATGGAATCCGAATACGTCTATCCGGTAATTGGTGATCGTACGAGCCCCAAGGAATGGGTCGAAGCGGGATCGGAACACATTATGGACAAGGCCAAACGGCGGGTGCGCGAAATTATCGACGGACCACACCCCATGCATATCTCACCCGAGATCGATGCAAAGATTCGTGCCAACCATAATATTCTGCTGGATGAAAACATCTGCATTGCGGTGGCGTAGTCGGGCAGCCAACTGACCGGATATTCTTTGGCAGTCATAACAGCGTATGTTTGCTACGCTGCCTTTCCATAACGATGGGAAAATGACATGTCGCAGTTTTCTGATAAATCCGTCCTGATCACGGGTGCCAGTGGCGGGTTGGGTCAACAGCTTGCTGAAGATTTTGCCCGTGAAGGTGCCAGGGTCACGGTCAACTATTCATCCTCGGCAGAAGCCGCCCACGCTACCGTCGCACGGTTTGTGGAAGTCGGCGGTCAGGCCATGGCCTGTCATGCGGATATCGCCAGCGCAGACGATGTGACGGCCATGGTTGAGAAGGTTATGGCGACCTACGGCGGCGTCGATATCCTGATCAATAATGCTGGCCTCAGCATTGATGCACCCTTTCTTGAATTGAGTGAGATCGACTGGGATCAGGTCATGGGCGTCAACCTGAAAGGGCCGTTTCTGCTGTCACAGGCTGTTGGCCGCCATATGGTGGCGGCGGGATGGGGCCGTATCATCAATATTTCCGCGACGTCCGCCATCAAGGCCAGGGTTGGCAATGCCAACTATGCGGCGTCCAAGGCCGGGCTGAACATGCTGACCCAGAGCATGGCCCTGGAACTGGGGCCACATGTGACGGTCAACGCCGTTGGTCTGGGGTTTGTGGACAGCCCGCTGGTCCGTAAACTGTTTTCAGCAGAACAGATTAAGCAGGCACAGGACAACGTACCGGCAAAGCGCATGACCACCTACGCGGAAACTTCGGCTTTCGTGATGATGCTTGCATCCGACACAGCATCATTCGTGACCGGCCAGACCATTCCCTTCGACGGCGGTCGGGTCATGCGGTGACGGCACATAACTGAAAATCCGTAAACAACATCCCCCAGGCAAAACAGCTCCCCCTCGCCCGCGTAGAACGGACGACATAGGCGTGCCATTTTTGTTATCTGCTGATTGTCACAACCCCTCCTGTCAGTCTCTCCCCAAAAAAATTGTCAGGATCATCAGCGCAGATTAGACTTGTTGAGTTACGGGCCTCCCCGACTGATCGTTGATGAACCGAATGGTAGTTTGATGCGCGAAATTTCAGAGAACGACATTGCTGACAATGGAATGGAGGCGTTTACCAGACTTGTGAAATCAGACCTGCGCGATGGTGCGATCGATTTCAGTACCCTTCAGGAACCCCGATACATGAAATACTGGCAGCACCTTACCATGGTCGAACGCGACGAGGATGACGATGCCTACAGGTTCTTCTTCGTGGGAACACAGATTGTAAGGGTAGAAGGGGAAGAATTCACTGGTATGACGTCACGGGAAATCTGGGCTGACGATACCAAGTATCACACGATCAATGGAATGTACGACAGGATTTTCCAGAACCGCGAAATCGTATTCAGTACCGGTATTGTCGAACTTGAAGGCAAAGAATTTATCCATTGGAACGCGGGATCGTTTCCCCTGAGAAAACCACCGGACCAACCATTGTGTGTTACCTATCTCAGTCACATACAAACGGCGAAGCAAGCTGTCACCGCAATCCCCGGTCATTGCTGAAACCGGGAGAATCTTCGGCAGAGACAAGAGCGACTTAAAGCCGTTATGGGTTAGGCCATGTGTTGTCAGGGGGGCTTAGCTAAGAATTATCTTTGGTATATTCACCGCACCGCCGCATTCAGCGCATCCTTCCGCCATACGCTGGCAAGCCAGGGTTGTTGTTCGCGTGGCAGGCCCTCAGGTCGGTAGTAGTGTTGAATTTCAGTAAAACCTGCACCGTCCATAAAGGTTGCCCAGGCCGGGAAATCGTGGAAGACGCAGTATCGTTCTCCCTGCCACCCTTCCTGATTATTACCGTGAGGGTTGGAGCAGAACAAAACCCCATTCGGTTTCAGGGATTCAGCCAACTGATTTAATACCTGCGGCAGGTTATCACTGGGGACGTGAAACAATGAGGCATTGGCAAAAACGCCGTGAAATGCGCGTGGCGGCAAATCCATATCCAGGAAATTCTGTTCCAGAACCGTGCATCCAGTGAGATTGCGTGCCTGCTCGGCAAATGCCTGAGACCCGTCCAGACCAGTGGCTTCATGCCCAAGGGAGCTGAAGTAGGCAAGATCACGTCCCGGACCACACCCCACATCAAGAATTGAGTAAGGTGCTGTTGCACCACCGTCGCTGATAGCGTCAAGCAGGGCGGCATAATTCTGTGTTACGTCGTGATCCTTGGTCCCCTGCTGAAATTCAACTGCCGATCGCTCGTAATGGGCCACAGTCCGTTGCGTGGGATCCTCAATTCTCAAGACGTTCTTCCCGTACATATCGTTGTTGCATTCACCACCTAACGGCCACCACCTGCATTGAACCACCCTTGTGGCCGCACGCGGTGCATCTTGCACGTCTTCCTATTTCGGGTACAGCCATCTCCGGGCCAAGTGATTTGGATAGAGCGTGAACGTCAAGATCACGACAGCGCCCACAGCCATTGCAGAACACGCGCAGGTCATTGTTGTTCTGGATGACGTTGGCGAGGGTGGCGGGGTTCATGTCACCGATCATAGAGCAAAACACAGAAACGTCTGCCCGGTTTCACACCAAAAAAACAGATACAATCCGGCTGTGTTAAAAACTTCCATCGTTAGCCGGGGGCGTTGAAATAGTTCGCTGGTGGGTGGCGCGAGAATTTGCCCGATTTAATTTGCATGAGACGAATGATACCAGGGGAATTTCAGTGACCCTACGCACCACCAGGGCGGGATTCGGGGCTCCTCTGCCGGTCCCTTCGTGTCGATGATGTATACCGCCGTCCAGTGGCCAAGAAATTTCGTGCCATGCGCTTTCACGCGACTTTTTTTACAGCCTCAGCCAGAAGCAGAAATTGACAAATGAAATGCGGCAAGTCAGGTATAAGCCATTAACACAGACATAGAGTGAAGAGGATAGTCCCAGTGAAGGCCCATATCGTCCTGGCTCACCCGGAACAAAAATCCTTTAATGGACACTTGTCTGCCACCTCACAACGGATACTCGGTAATCAAGGGTTTCAAACCACGTTATCCGATCTTTACGGTATGGATTTCGACCCACGCGAAGGACCGCAGCACTATTCGTCTCGCAAAGACTCAGATGTGTTCCATGTTCAAACTGAACAACGTTTTAATGCAGACAATGAAACCATCCCGTCAGATGTGAGCTCTGAAATGCAGCGGTTGATGGACTGTGATTTACTGGTTGTACACTTCCCACTCTGGTGGTTTGGAATGCCCGCCATCCTCAAAGGTTGGATGGATCGAGTTTTCGTCTATGGCCGCATGTATAGAAGCGTCATGCGCTACGACACGGGAATTTGCTCGGGGAAGAAAATGATCGCATGTGTAACCACCGGTGCAAGTGAAGACAATTGCGCTCACAATGGTAGAGAAGGAGACACACACCTTCATCTTTGGCCCATACTCTTTCCGTTCAGATACCTGGGTTTTGATGTTCTGGAGCCTCAGATACTTCATGGCGTGGGTGGTGTTGCCTTCATAGAAGGACACGATGACGGACTAAGCACCATTGAAACCTACACCAACCGTTGGATAGAAACTCTGGACAAACACTCTACGAGACCTTTAATCAAATACAACGCTGACAGCGACTTCGATGGGGCCAAGCGGCTGATTGCAGGCGCTCCCGTTCACTCGCCCTTCGTCCGGCACAACCCGAAAGCTGTATCGGATTAAGTTTCTTTTCCGCCTTGGGTCGAGGCAGAAGTTCTTGATGACCTAAATTTACTTCCGATTTGCCCCCAAAAAGCAGGCATGTGTCTGAAAGACCGCAGGCTACTGTTAGAAGTCAGTTGAACTGGTGAAATCAACGACTCCCTTAACATTTCCCGTTTGCCCCGGGTACACGTCACCGAAACAAAGGGCCATATCGGTGCACGGCCATCCGCTCCAGCCAATTGCGGCTGCATCCCGGGATTTCAGGGTCACTTCCTGGCGCTTGTTTTCGTAAACCCGCTCACTTCTTATGCATTGCTCGGACGCCGTAAACTGTCGCAAATAATTGCCTTTGTCGTGCAACTCGTTTGTAAAACCTTCGTGTCCTTCTAACGAGCACCATGCAAATTCAAGCGCCGGAAACTCTGGTGTGATCGTACGGACGTGCTGCCAGTCCTGCTGTCCAAACACAAAATGATTTCCTGCAAAACTGTCTTCGTGAGGGTTACGCGTGAACATGTGCAGCAGACAAATATGCATGAAGAAACGGGGCCAGACATGGTCGCTGCGATTGGTGACGGAAAGTTCAAATACCAAAAGGTTGTCATCGATACGTACTTTCGTGCCACAAAATCCCTCAAACCTTGAATCCGCAATGGGTGCCGCCTCAAAACATAAAATGTTTTCATGGGTTCGCTCCCATTTATAAAATCGTTGATACTCCCCGTACCCCAGTGAGGCCGTTCCCATGCATTCGGGTAAACGAACAGGCCAGATGCAGCCCGGGGCTTTATCCCATTCCACCACGACAACGGGTGATCTGTACAAACCCTGATGCCCCGATACCAGTCGCAGCAGTTTTTCCTTGGAGGTCTCCGCCGCTACCTCATCCATGGTTTTGATGGTTAACATGACCATTCACTTTTTGTACGGGGTACAGGAATCTGTAAGAGAATCACACGCAATGTTTAACGATGACACCAAACGTACTGTGAATTTGCTTGCCGGGTAACAACTTTGTTGATTGCAGATCATGGGTCCGCAACGGTCAGGTACAGAAGTACCTGGGGGCGGATTCTGTCTTCCGGTTTGCGCCCGTCAACGCACGCCACACACACGTCCACACAAAAGTCTTGACTTTTCACCAATTATATGCTATTATTCCTATGTGTTATTTTCCATTGTGAATACAATGAGTTTCACGCTGGCAGGATATCCGGTGTGTCAAGAGGGTAAGGGTATACGTGCGAAGAGTGCGCGTCGCTCAGGGGCAAGTATCGTATCCTCCCGTGTTATCTCCGATAGCACTGCCCGGTAACAAATGTAGTCAAATGTCTACATTTCATGACTACATTTTTGTAGACATTTGTCTACATTCTTGAAGTCAGACGCACTCTAAGCCATTGATATTGAAAGAAATGTAGACATCTCGGGGGTGAAAATGTCGTCAAAAGTGTGCAAATGTCTACATTCTGCCCGATAGGTGTTTGTTTTCAGTACCTTAAAAAATCATCGACGATACTGGGCAGATTCTGTACCCAACGCGACAAATTGCTGGCTAGAGCGAGCCCACCATCGCCTGATAGATGTCCGGATCGGTGGCGCCTTCGGAGCCGATGAGCAGGATGGTGCTGCTGGCGTTCAGGTCGAGGGCTGCGGCCAGATCGGGGCGCTGCATGCAGGCGATGACAGCGGCGAGACCGGCGACCGCTGATTCACCGGCAACGATTTTTTGATCGTTGTCCGAACCCGTTCCCAGTTGCCGCATGACCGGCGCGATCATTTCATCGGGGATGGCGATGAAATCGTCGATGCAGGGCTCCAGCACTTCCCAGGCGATTTGCGAGACCTCGCCACAGGACAGCCCGGCCATGACGCTTTCGTGCTCGATGGCGAACACGGCCTCGGGGCCCAGTTCTTCGGCGTTGTAAAGGCACGGCGCAAAAGTCGGCTCGACGATGGCAAAGCGCGGTCTGTCGGCACTAAAATGATCCCACAGATACCCACACACCGCCGTCGCCAGTCCGCCGCAACCGGCCTGTACAAAAACGTGTGAGACCGGGTCTTTGCTTTCCAAGGCCCGGACGATCTCCTCGACCATAACCGTGTATCCGGCCATGGCCTGACGTGGCAGATCCATATAACCGGGATAGGACGTATCGGAGACGATAAACCAGCCGTTTGCTGCCGCCTCATCGGCGCAGGCATGGACGGAATCGTCATAGTCTCCATCGATGCGGACCAGCGTGGCACCGAATGCCTCAATGGCGTCGCAGCGGGCCTTGCTGACTTCCGCATGCACATAGATGCGACAGGGACAGCCGAAGTTCTGTGCCCCCCAGGCCACGGACTTGCCGTGGTTGCCGTCTGTCGCCGAGACCACGGTAATCTTTGCAGTTTCCGTCGGGTACTTGCCCAAACGCACGTCTTCCATGGTGACGGTTTCGCCCAAACGACTGGAGATTTCACGTGTCACCGCCCACAGGACCTCGTAGGCACCGCCGAGCGCCTTGAACGCGCCAAGGCCGAAGCGGTCGGCTTCGTCCTTGTAGAGGATGTTGCCGACGCCGATCCCGGCAGCAAGGTCGCGGAGTTCGTGCAGCGGTGTTTCGCTGTAGGCGTCCCACTGATGGATTTCGTCGCGGGCTTCCTGAGTGGTGGCGATGGACAGAATTGAAGTCAGGCTTTCCGGATAGGCGCTGCGTGCCTGTACATTCCGGTTGGCGCGGTGAAGGACTGCCGCGAGGGCTTCATCGGAGAACGTAACAGCCATGAAATGGTTCCTTGAAAAGTTGAATTGAGAGTATCTACGCGGACCGACACATTATCTACGCGGAGCGGCACATTATTTACGCGGAGCGACCCTGGGCATGGAAAATGTAGCCCAGCACATTCATCAGAAGCTGGGCTGCCAGAAAGGCGGTGTTGCCGGTGGGATCGTAATCAGGTGCGACTTCAACCAGATCGATGCCCACCACCTCGCCCTTGGCGGTCAGGCCCTGGAGGATTTCGAGAACCTCGTAATACAGGAAACCGCCGTGGCTGGGTGTGCCCGTACCGGGCGCGATGGAGGGATCAAATCCGTCGATGTCGATGGTCAGGTAATAGCGCACGCCGTCGGGAATTTTTGCCAGCACGCCGTCCCGGCCCAGATCGCGGCAGTGGCGCACGGAAAGGATGGTGGAACCGGCGGCACGCGCCGCATCGTAGTCGCTGCGGTTGGAAGACGACACATTGCGAATGCCAAGCTGTGTGAATCCTGTCACGTGGGCCATCTCGGAGGCCCGCCTGAGTGGATTGCCGTGGCCGTAGCGCACGCCGTGGCGCTCATCGACAAAATCCAGATGGGCGTCGACATGAATGATATGCACCGGATCCTGATCGTTGAAGGCCCGGATACAGGGGATATGAACACTGTGATCGCCGCCGATAACCACCGGCAAAGCACCGGCTTTAAGGATTTTGCGCACGCCGAACTCGATGTTGTCGTGGCTTTTTTCCGTGTTGGTATGGATCATGTCGGCATCACCGATATCCACCATGCGGACCTGATCCACCGGCAGATAGGTGACGTCGTCTTCGAAATCGTAGGCGCCGCCATGACCAAACGAAAACAGGGTGGAGGCTTCGCGCACGCTTCGGGGGCCAAACCGGGCACCAGCCCTGTACTGGGTGCCCATGTCAAATGGTGCGCCCAGCACCGCCACGTCGGCGTCGATGTTGTCCCAGTCCAGACACGCTGGCTGCTTGCCGAAGGTGCAGTGACCCACAAACGGCAGATCGAGACGTCCCGATTCGTAACCGTGTTCAGACATGATGCCTCCCGTGTTTTTACCGTTGTGTATTCTGTCGCCTGTTGCGACCGGCATTCTATGCCATGTGCCGCCCTGTGGGCCAACCCATATTGTCCGGTTATGCGACGGCGGGCCGGGCTCTGGCGGGCTCGCGGATGGGCAGGTGGATGATGGCCGAAAATGCGCCCACACCCACACCAACCCACCACACGGTGTTGTAGGAGCCGGACTGATCATACATGACACCACCCAACCACACGCCCACGAACGAGCCCAGTTGATGCGACAGGAAAACAATGCCGTACAATGTGCCCATGTATCGCAACCCGTACAGGTGCGCCACCAGACCCGCGGTCAGCGGTACGGTGGCCAGCCACAGACTGCCCATAACCAGCGAAAACAGCACCACCGAGGTGGGTGTCATGGGCAACAGGATGAACGCCGCCGAGGCAATGGTGCGGCCCGTATAGATATAGGCCAGCAGGTATTTCTTGGTCCAGTTTTTGCCCAGCGCGCCGGCGGTGATGGTGCCAACAATGTTGGCCAGGCCGATGAGGGCAATGGAGAACGCGCCCAGCGACGAGGTGCTGTCGATGCCCATGCTGCGCAGAATACTGTCGGGCGGAATGGCGCTGCAGATCTCGCTGACAAACGCCGGGAAATGAGCGGTGATAAAGGCGAGCTGAAAACCGCACGAGAAAAAGCCCAGAAAGATCATGGTAAAAGACGGATCGCGCAGCGCTTTCAGCAGCACGGTGCCCATGCTGTCTTCCAGTTCCTGGCGACTGGCAACGGGCTCCGCCTTCATAAACGGCAGCACAATCAGCACGGCAATGATGGTAATGGCAAACACGATGAATATGGACGACCACGGCATGATCTGCAGCAACCAGTCGGCGATGGGCGGGCCGATAATCTGGCCGCCCG
>JAJFID010000162.1 GCA_021775325.1 Rhodospirillales bacterium | reverse complement strand
CATCATTATTGATGCCCTGTTCGGTGCGGGTTTGACCAGACTCGTTGAGGGTAATCTCGCCACGTTGTTTGAGCGTATCGGCGAGGTGGGATGTCCGGTGGTTGCCGTTGACCTGCCAAGCGGGGTATCGGGTGACAGCGGCAGGATTCTGGGGGCAGCCCTCAAATCTGATGTCACAGTGACGTTCTTTCGAAAAAAATACGGTCATATCCTCTATCCTGGTGCCGGGTTTGCTGGAGAGGTTATTGTTGCTGATATCGGTATACCCGAAAAAGTGTTGGATATCATCAAACCCACCGTGTGGGAAAATTCACCGGAAATCTGGCATGACCGTTACCCCGTCCCTGACATGGAGGGACATAAATACACACGCGGGCATGTCCTCATTCTTGGCGGCGAACAAATGACCGGTGCCGCGCGTTTGGCAGCTCGGGCGGCACGGCGAATGGGGGCCGGGCTTTCCTCAATCGCCACGACGCCAGCAGGATTCCCCGTTTATGCGGCCGGTGATCCGGGAACTATTGTTGAAACCTACGATGGCATGTCTGGTTTTTCCATGTTGCTTGCGGACGTAAGAAAAAATGCATTGCTGGTTGGTCCCGGCGCTGGCGTCACGGCAAAAACTCGCGAGCTGGTCAGGATCGCCTTGAATTCCGGGAAATCTGTAGTCTTGGACGCAGACGGACTTACGGCCTTTCAGGACGACCCACAAATCCTGTTTGATAAGATTGCATCACCGTGTGTACTGACCCCCCATGAAGGCGAATTTTCACGGTTGTTTGGACATAAGGGCGACAAAATCTCTCGTGCCCGTTCGGCCGCCATTGAAAGCGGTGCGATTATTTTGCTCAAAGGACCTGATACGGTAATCGCCAAGCCTGACGGTCAGGTAATCGTCAATACAAATGCTGTACCAGATTTGGCGACGGCGGGGGCAGGGGATGTTCTGGCCGGGATCATTACCGCCCTGATGGCACAGGGTATGACAGCTCTTGATGCTGCGGCAGCCGGAGCCTGGATGCATGGTGCTGCATCCGCGCGGATTGGGGCTGGTTTGATTGCGGAAGATCTGTGTGAACGGCTTCCCGAGATCATCACGGATATTCGGGCTATTTGCTGACAGGGGTCTGCAACACATTGAGTGTGGAAAAACAAGAATCCAAAGGGTGCCCGCGAGAGCGGTTAAACACACGGAATTATCGTCATGCCATCGTTCGGCTTTTCACTTATCAGGTCTTGAACGTGTCGACAAAATACAATAGAAGACCCTTGAAAATCCTTCGTTACAGCAGGTTTTCAGTGAATTGACAGTCCAGTCTAAATGTATAGAGTGTCGGCCCCGCGCAGAGGTTATTTCGGTTGCGGGCGTGGTGGAATTGGTAGACACGCTGGTTTTAGGTACCAGTGGCGCAAGCCGTGGGGGTTCAAGTCCCTCCGCCCGCACCAAGTTTGGAATATGACAAGAGTAGTTACGTCACACCTAATGATGTAGATCGCTCTTAATTTACTGGTTGAGGAATCATGCAGGTAACAGAAGTCAAAGCGGAAGGTTTACGCCGCGAATTCACAATCTCCGTCCCCGCGTCGGACATTGAGGAAACCATCACGTCCCGTCTCAAAGAAGTGGCGAAAACCATCAAGATGCCTGGGTTTCGTCCGGGCAAAGTTCCGGTCTCGCTGGTTCGTCAGCGCTACGGTGACTCACTGCGTGGTGAAATTCTGGAAAAAACCGTCAACGAATCCTCGACAACCGCCATTTCTGACCGGGATCTCCGCCCCGCAAGTCAGCCAAAAATCGAAGTTAAATCGTTCGAGGAAGGCGGTGATCTGGAATATTCACTCGAGTTCGACATTATTCCAGAGATTACGCCATGTGATTTCTCCAAAATCAAACTGGAGAAATTGACGGTCGGCGTTGATGAAAAAGAGATAGACGAGGCAATTGAGCGTCTGGCTACAATGCAAAAGACGTCTGTGCCTATATCCGGAAACCGCAAGAGCAAGTCTGGCGACGTACTGGTGATCGACTTTGCCGGTAAGGTTGATGGTGAATTGTTCCCCGGTGGAACAGCCGAAGATTATGAACTTGAACTTGGTTCCGGTAGCTTCATTCCTGGTTTTGAAGACCAGCTCGTGGGACAGAAGAGCGGTGACCAACTTGACGTCAATGTGACGTTCCCAGACGAATACGGTGCCGAGGACCTGGCCGGAAAACCTGCGGTCTTTGACGTGACTGTTAAGGAAATCCGCGAAAGTGCGCCAGCCGAAATCAATGACGAACTTGCCAAGAAGTTCGGCAAAGAAACGTTAGCCGAACTACGGGAAGCCGTCACAGAAGATCGGCAACGCGAATTCGGCGAAATCACGCGAATGCGCCTGAAAAGAAGCTTGCTCGATGAACTGGCAGCACAACATAATTTTGACACCCCCCAAGGTATGGTGGATGACGAATTCAACAGTATCTGGCAACAGTATGAACAGCAACGCGACGAAGACAAACTCGACGACGAAGACAAGGCGAAATCCGACGACGAACACAAATCCGATTTCCGCGAAATTGCCGAGCGTCGTGTTAGCCTGGGATTGTTGCTGTCGGAAGTTGGTCGGGCCAATAACATCCAGGTCGGTCAGGATGAAATCAATCAGCGCCTGTTCCAGGAAGCCCAGAAATACCCAGGGCAGGAGCAGCAGGTTCTTGAGTTTTATCGCAGTAATCCACAAGCTATGGAATCCGTCACCGCGCCGGTTTACGAAGACAAGGTTATCGACTTTATTCTGGAGCTTGCCCAACTTGAGTCGCGCACGGTGACCATGGAAGAATTGCTCAAGGAACCAGACGAGCCGAAAAAACCGGCAAAGAAAAAGAAGGCGACACCCAAGAAAGCGGCCAAAACTGAAAAGGTCGCAAAGTCAGATGCGGACGAGTCTCCAAAAAAGAAGCCTGCAGCCAAGAAATCGGCGGCGAAGAAAAAATCCGACGACGCAAAATAGTTACAATGGCATCAGATACAAGGAACCAAGATGTTTGATCCGATCGACACCTACATGAATACGCTGGTCCCCATGGTTGTTGAGACCACGAATAGGGGTGAGCGAGCCTATGACATTTACTCCCGTTTGCTGAAGGAACGTATTATTTTCATGACGGGTGGTGTTGAAGATCAGATGTCGAGCCTAGTATGCGCCCAGTTGTTGTTTCTGGAGTCGGAAAACCCGACAAAAGACATCGCCATTTACATCAATTCCCCCGGCGGCATCGTGACCTCCGGTCTGGCGATCTATGACACCATGCGTTACATCCGCCCCGAAGTCTCAACGGTTTGTATCGGTCAGGCCGCCAGTATGGGCTCGCTGTTGCTTTGTGCCGGCGCTGCCGGCAAAAGGTATGCTCTGCCCAACGCACGCATCATGGTCCATCAACCCTCTGGCGGTTTTCGCGGTCAGGCAACCGATATTGAAATTCATGCCAAGGAGATTCTGTCTCTCCGTGAACGTTTGAACAACATATACGTTGAACATACCGGTCAGGATTTCGATACCATCGCCGATGCCCTGGAACGGGATAATTTCATGAATCCGGATGACGCCCAATCGTTTGGCCTGATCGATGAAGTTGTGGAACATCGCCCCATGCCGGAAGATGAAAACGGGCAGGACGACGCGAGTGACGATGAGGCAACGGACTAATTTTTCGCGATGTTATTAGGGGAACCTTAACCGGTTTTCTTACATGGTCGTTACACTTATCGAGAAAAAGATCGCGCGAAACGGTTTCATTTAATTTTGGAGTCTGCCCCAAAGCTGGTGACAAACGCTTGTTCATTGCTTCTGGCAGTGTTTAACATGTGCGCGTAGGGCTACGATTCGTTATGGAGTACTCATGAGTAAGAACGGCAGCGGCGATTCCAAGAATACTCTGTACTGCTCATTTTGCGGCAAAAGTCAGCATGAGGTGCGTAAGCTTATTGCGGGCCCGACCGTGTTTATCTGTGATGAATGCGTCGAATTGTGCATGGACATTATCCGCGAAGAACACAAAACCAGTCTGGTGAAATCAGGCGATGGTGTTCCCACGCCGCGCGATGTCAGCACTGTCCTGGATGATTACGTTATTGGTCAGGCTCATGCGAAGCGGGTATTGTCCGTTGCTGTACACAATCACTACAAACGGCTGGGGCATGGCCAGAAAGCCAACGATGTTGAGCTAGCAAAGTCGAATATTCTGCTTATCGGGCCAACCGGTTGTGGCAAGACACTGCTGGCGCAGACATTGGCTCGAATTCTTGATGTGCCCTTTACGATGGCAGATGCAACCACGTTGACGGAAGCTGGGTACGTTGGTGAGGACGTTGAAAATATTATCCTGAAGTTGCTTCAGTCTGCTGATTACAATGTAGAACGCGCGCAGCGTGGCATTGTTTACATTGACGAAGTGGATAAGATTTCCCGAAAATCAGACAACCCTTCCATCACACGAGATGTATCAGGGGAAGGTGTGCAACAGGCACTGCTGAAAATTATGGAAGGGACCGTGGCCAGCGTCCCACCACAAGGCGGCCGGAAACACCCGCAGCAGGAGTTCCTGCAGGTCGATACTACAAATATTCTGTTCATATGTGGCGGCGCGTTTGCAGGCCTCGAAAAAATTATTTCTGAACGTGGCAAGGGGACAAGTATTGGTTTTGGAGCCGATGTCCGCTCACCGGACGAACGTCAGACCGGCGACGTTCTGCGCGAAGTAGAGCCGGAAGATTTGCTCAAATTCGGCCTTATTCCAGAATTTGTCGGCAGATTGCCGGTTCTCGCCACGTTGAGTGATCTGGACAAGGATGCATTGATCGAAATCCTGACCGCGCCGAAGAACGCGCTGGTCAAGCAGTACCAGCGACTTTTTGATATGGAAGACGTGAAGCTGTCATTCACTGATGGCGCGCTGGATACAATCGCGGAAAAAGCCGTGGAGCGAAAAACCGGTGCTCGTGGCCTGCGCTCTATCATGGAAAACATACTACTCGATTCCATGTATGAACTGCCGGGTATGGAATCGGTTGAAGAACTGGTCATTAATCGGGAGGTGATTGATGATGATGCCAAACCTTTGTATATCTATTCCGAACGCATGGAAGATGTAGAGAGCAGCGCTTAGTACGCAGTTCTGGGCTTTTGCGACCTATTCCCTAGTTTTTCATGTAAATCACGTGCAATTGCAGCAAAAAGCCGTTTTTGGGCCTTGCATATGCGTGGGAATAGAACCACTTTCAATGCATGAAATCACGATGCTGAACGGCTAATTCAGTCTGACCATATAAAATAAGGGATACAAATGCCCAATACCCCGACACCATCCGTCTATCCGGTTCTTCCGTTACGCGACATTGTTGTTTTTCCACATATGATCGTCCCGTTATTTGTGGGACGTGCAAAATCAGTCCGAGCTCTGGAAGATGTCATGAAAGACGACAAGCAAATCCTGCTTGTTGCACAGAAAAATGCCACCCAGGACGATCCCGAGGCGGATGATATCTATAGTGTCGGAACAGTATCGACGGTTTTGCAATTGCTGAAACTGCCGGACGGCACGGTCAAAGTACTTGTCGAGGGCACGCAACGCGCCCGCGTTGTGCGGTATACAGATACGGCTGACTTCTTTCAGGCCGAGGCCATTGTCATGGATGAAGAAAATGGCGATGATCAGGAACTTGAGGCTTTGTCACGGTCCGTGGTGGGGCAGTTTGAGCAGTACATAAAACTGAACAAGAAAACGCCGCCCGAGGCACTGGTTTCCATCAATCAAATCGAAGAATCCAGCAAACTGGCAGATACCATTGCATCTCACCTGGCTCTGAAGATCGCTGAAAAACAGGAACTCCTGGAGACCGAAACGGTTACCGAGCGGCTGGAACGCGTTTACGCGTTTATGGAATCTGAAATTGGCGTGTTGCAGGTGGAAAAGAAAATTCGCAACCGCGTCAAACGTCAGATGGAAAAAACACAGCGTGAGTACTATCTGAACGAGCAAATGAAGGCGATACAGAAGGAGCTTGGCGACAGCGAGGAGGGTAAGGACGAGATCACCGAACTGGAAGAAAAGATCGAGGCGACCAAGTTTTCCAAAGAAGCACGTGAAAAGTCCGTTGCCGAGCTGAAGAAGCTGAAATCCATGAGCCCCATGTCGGCAGAGTCCACAGTGGTCCGGAATTATTTGGACTGGATGCTGTCTATTCCGTGGAAAAAGCGCTCGCGGGTCAAGAAAGATATCCATGAGGCTGAAGCTATCTTGAATGAAGATCATTTTGGTCTGGATAAGGTCAAAGAGAGAATTCTTGAGTATCTCGCTGTTCAGCAACGAAAAAAGAAGATGAAGGGGCCAATTTTGTGCCTCGTGGGTCCTCCTGGCGTGGGTAAGACGTCGTTAGGCAAATCGATTGCGCGTTCGACGGGGCGTAAATTTGTTCGAATGTCGCTGGGTGGTGTGCGTGACGAGTCGGAAATCAGAGGGCATCGACGCACCTATATCGGATCCATGCCGGGGAAAATTCTGCAAGGGATGAAAAAAGCCCAAACCTCCAATCCACTGTTTCTGTTGGATGAGGTGGATAAAATGGGGAATGACTATCGGGGAGATCCGGCTTCGGCTTTACTGGAAGTTCTGGATCCTGAACAGAACTCAACCTTTAACGACCACTACCTGGAGGTCGATTACGATCTGTCCGATGTCATGTTTGTGACAACAGCGAACACACTCAATATGCCGGGTCCGCTGCTTGATCGCATGGAAATCATTCGAATCGCGGGTTACACCGAGGACGAGAAAATTGAGATCGCAAAAGGCCACCTTATTGATAAGCAGGTTGAAGCCCACGGGCTGAAAAAAGACGAATGGACTATATCAGATTCCGCAATCCGGGATATTATTCGCTACTACACGCGCGAGTCCGGGGTACGTAATCTGGAGCGCGAACTGGCCAATCTGACGCGCAAGGCGATCAAGGAGATCGTTACCGGCAACACAGATGCCATTCATGTTACGCGGCGAAATCTGGAGAAATTCTCTGGCGTAAAGAAATATCGCTTTGGTGAAATTGAAGCTGATAGCCTGGTAGGAGTTACCACGGGTCTCGCCTGGACCGAAGTTGGTGGTGAATTGTTGTCTATTGAAGCCGTCATGGTACCGGGGAAGGGAAAAATGACGATTACCGGCAAGTTGGGTGACGTCATGACCGAATCAATTCAGGCTGCACGCTCATACGTGCAATCGCGGGCAGTGGAATTTGGGATCCTTCCACCATTGTTTAGCAGGAAAGACATTCACGTCCATGTGCCCGAAGGGGCTACGCCGAAAGATGGTCCATCCGCCGGCGTTGGCATGGTTACGTCGATTGTGTCCGTTTTGACAGGGATTGCGGTGAACAAAGAAGTCGCCATGACCGGCGAAATCACTCTGCGTGGGCGCGTATTGCCTATTGGCGGACTCAAAGAGAAGCTTTTGGCTGCTCTCCGTGGCGGCATTAAAATCGTCCTGATCCCTGCTGATAATGAAAAAGACCTGGCAGATATCCCTGACAATGTGAAGCGTGGTATGAAGATTATTTCGGTCAGCAATGTCGATGAGGTTCTAAAGGAAGCGCTTGTTCAACCGCTGACACCCATCGAGTGGAATGAGGAAGACGACGCGAGTAATAGCGACTTGGCAGCATCAACTGCCGATGATGATGACACAGAAAATGGCCTTGTTCGGCACTAAAAACGGCAGAGTTCTGCGAATCGCGAATCGCCGGATTCCAAAAAATACCCCGCCGAACGCTCCCGGCGGGGATTTTTTTGGTGTTTTCATACGCCAAAACGCCCAATAATTGGCGGTTTTCTGCGAAATACAGGGTTAACAACCCGTTCGCCCGTTGACGCAACTCTGAGTGGACACGTAGACTCTGGCAACCCGAATAAACGGGTTTGATATCCACATAAACCTCCTACTCACACAGCTAGAGGGGCGAGTACATTGAATAAGAATGATTTAGTAGCAGCGGTAGCGGATAGCTCCGGATTGTCAAAAGCCGATGCGGCGAAAGCAGTTGATTCAGTTTTTGATTCTATAACTGGTTCACTTAAAGGCGGAAGCGAAGTCCGTTTAGTTGGCTTCGGGACCTTTAGTGTTGCAGATCGTAAGGCAACCACGGGCCGCAACCCGCGTACTGGTGAGGCCATTCAGATCCCGGCGTCCAAACAACCCAAGTTCAAAGCGGGCAAGGGTCTCAAGGAAGCCGTGAACTAAAACCTGACCGCATACATGATTAAAGCTGGCTCTCAGTTTTCTGTTAGCCAGCTTTTTTTATGGTGACCTGTGGCATTCAGTTTCGATTCTTGCCATCCTGAAAAAATAGATACTTCCGGACTTGTAATCGCCGAAACTTTGAAGCAAATTGTGCCACCCTTGGTAAGGGCGATTAGCTCAGTTGGTAGAGCGCCACGTTTACACCGTGGATGTCGGCAGTTCGAGCCTGTCATCGCCCACCATTCTTCCCACTTTTTTCTGTCATTTTCTGTAATCTGTGGCACTGTTGCATTGACTGATGGTGAGCGGCATTTGTGGCGCTCACTTCTGATTGCGGAAGATTGAAATGATTAATGTGACAATGCTTGACACTCCTTCCGACGGTGGTCTAAACCATCGCCACCCAGTCGGGAACAAGCGGTTACGATATGGGGGTGTAGCTCAGTTGGTTAGAGCGCCGGCCTGTCACGCCGGAGGCCGCGGGTTCGAGTCCCGTCACTCCCGCCACGCCCCAGTTGCTTCCTGTAGTATCGGAGGATAATAGCAGTGGACGCTTTGCTCCTAGATTACCTGCCGATTCTCATATTCCTGGCCATTGCCATTGCCATCTCCGCGGTCGCCGTTATCGGGTCCGTAATCGTTGCACGGCAACACCCTGACGGCGAAAAAATGTCTGCATACGAATGTGGATTTGATGCATTCGTCGATGCACGTAACAAGTTTGATGTGCGGTTTTATCTGGTCGCGATCCTTTTTATCATCTTTGATCTTGAAGTGGCCTTTCTGTTTCCGTGGGCAATCTCATTATCAAAGGTTGGCGTGTTCGGGTTCTGGTCCATGATGGTGTTCCTGGGGATACTCACTGTTGGGTTTGTATACGAGTGGCGCAAGGGAGCTCTGGAATGGGAGTAGAAACTCCGCAACTGGCCGAAACCGCGTCGGCATTACCACCCGGTACAGCGCAGGACGAAATCCTGCGTCGAGTCACCGGTGAACTGACAGACCAGGGATTTGTTATCGCCAATCTGGACAAGCTGGTGAACTGGGCGCGTACGGGTTCATTGTGGCCAATGACGTTTGGCTTGGCGTGCTGCGCTGTCGAAATGATCCATGCCTACATGCCGCGTTACGATCTTGATCGGTTCGGCGTGGTACCCAGACCAAGTCCTCGTCAATCCGACGTTCTGATTGTCGCCGGCACATTAACCAACAAAATGGCACCGGCGTTTCGCAAGGTTTACGACCAGATGGCTGAGCCGCGATACGTGATCTCTATGGGGTCATGTGCAAATGGCGGTGGGTACTACCACTATTCCTATTCAGTTGTGCGTGGTTGTGATCGCGTTGTTCCTGTTGATGTTTATGTTCCAGGTTGCCCGCCAACCGCAGAGGCATTGGTATACGGAATAATGCAATTGCAGAAGAAGATCCACCGAACCGGCACACTTTGGCGCTAAGACCAAAATGTCGATGTACAAAAAACAGGGGACCACTGTAAATGGATGCTGCGCTAAGAGACCTAGGTGAACTGATCTCTGCATCTTTGGGAGACGCTGTTTCCGACTTTCATGTTCGGAATGGTGAGCTTGCCGTTGAGGTAAAGCGCGATTCAATCGTCAAAGTGCTCAGTTTTCTGCGCGATGACGTCAATTGTCAATTCAAGCTCCTGGTGGATATTTGCGGGGTCGATTACCCCAGTGAGGAAGAGCGTTTTGAGGTCGTTTACAACCTCTTGAGTCTGACACACAACATTCGCGTTCGTGTCAAAATTACGACCGATGAGGACACCCCGGTGCCTTCTGTTATTGACGTATACAACTCTGCGAACTGGATGGAGCGGGAAACGTGGGATATGTACGGTATCTATTTCACCGGGCACCCGGACCTCCGTCGAATTTTGACCGATTACGGTTTCGAGGGGCACCCGTTGCGGAAAGATTTCCCACTCACGGGATACGTTGAATTGCGTTATGACGACGAACAGAAACGGGTTGTGTACGAACCCGTCAAATTGACCCAGGATTTCAGAAGCTTTGACTTCCTCAGCCCTTGGGAAGGTGTGCAGAGTCAGTTGCCAGGCGACGAAAAAGCAGACTCGACGGTTGATGGCGGAAAAGGGGACGCTGTTTGATGGCTGAAACCGAAATCAAAAATTTCAACATTAACTTTGGCCCTCAACATCCTGCAGCGCATGGTGTTTTGCGTATGGTGCTGGAAATGGATGGTGAGATCGTTGATCGGGCAGATCCACACATTGGATTACTTCACCGTGGTACGGAAAAGTTGATTGAATACAAAAATTATCTGCAAGCTGTACCGTATTTTGATCGCCTGGACTATGTAGCTCCTCAAAATCAGGAGCACGCATTCGCGCTTGCTGTCGAAAAGTTGCTGAATATTGAAGTTCCTCCGCGCGGTCAGTACATTCGGGTGTTGTACGCTGAAATCGGTCGCATTCTAAATCACATTCTAAACATCTCCTCCTACGCCATGGATGTGGGCGCGATGACGCCCATGTTATGGGCATTCGAGCACCGTGAAATTCTCATGGAGTTTTGTGAGCGGGTCTGTGGCGCACGTCTTCACATGGCCTATTTCCGTCCGGGTGGGGTTGCTTTTGATATGCCGCCGGGACTGGCAGAGGACATTGCCAAATGGGCTGAAGAGTTTCCGGCATTCATTGATGATCTGGAAACCCTGCTGACAGAAAACCGTATATTCAAACAGCGAACCGTAGACATCGCCGTCGTCTCCGCTGAGCAATGCTACGACTGGGGGTTCAGTGGTCCGAATCTGCGCGCATCAGGCATTGCGTGGGATCTTCGCAAGGCACAACCCTACGATGTTTACGACAAGATGGATTTTGACATTCCTATCGGTAAACACGGTGATTGTTATGATCGATATTTAGTCCGCATGTACGAAATGCGTGAAAGCGTCAAAATCATTCAGCAATGCATCGAAAAGATGCCTGCTGGCTCATGCAAGGTTGACGATCAGAAGATTTCGCCGCCATCGCGTGGCGATATGAAAAAGTCAATGGAATCTCTGATCCATCACTTCAAATTGTATACTGAAGGCTACCATGTGCCGGCGGGAGAGACGTACACCGCCGTGGAAGCGCCCAAGGGCGAATTTGCCGTATTCCTTGTATCCGATGGTACGAACAAACCCTACCGCTGCAAGATTCGAGCGCCTGGTTTTGCCCATATGGCGGCAATGGAGATGATGTCCAAGGGGCACATGTTGGCTGACGTCGTTGCCGTAATCGGCTCTATTGATATCGTGTTTGGTGAGATTGACCGATGAACATATCAGCAAATGACATCGGACCATCCGCAGCTTTCTCGTTTTCCCCGGAAAATCAGAAGAAAATCCCGGCTATTGTTGCCAAGTATCCGGCAGGCAAGCAGGCCAGTGCCTGCATGCCGTTGCTCGATCTTGCGCAGCGGCAGAATGACGGTTGGTTGTCTGTTCCGGCCATGGACCACGTGGCCGAAGTCCTGGGCATGGTTCCAATTCAGGTATATGAGGTCGCAACGTTTTACACGATGTACAACCTCAAACCGATCGGGAAGCATCACGTTCAAGTTTGTACTAATCTACCCTGCTGGTTGCGTGGATCAGATGAGATTTCGGCGACCTGCAAGCGCGTCGCAGGGGTGGGTTTTGGAGGCACATCTGAAGATGGCATGTTCACGTTGACGGAAGCTGAGTGCCTTGGTGCCTGCGTCAACGCACCGATGATGCAGATCGGCGACGACTATTTCGAGGATCTGACAGCGGAAAACGTTGAAACGATCCTGACGACCTTGCGCAACGGCGGCACCGCGACACCTGGACCGCAGAATGGTCGACACACATCTGAGCCTTCGGGAGGGCTTACCTCACTGAAAGACACGGTCTCTGACGGGGAGGATGCGTAATGTTGAAAGACAAGGATCGTATCTTCACCAATATATACGGACTGATGGGCACCTCCCTTGCTGACGCAAAATCTCGCGGTGACTGGGACGGTACTAAAACTTTGATGGAAAAAGGTCGCGATCAGATTATCGACGAAATCAAGGGGTCTGGGCTTCGCGGCCGTGGTGGTGCTGGTTTCTCGACGGGCATGAAATGGTCGTTCATGCCGAAAGAGGTGGGCTCACGACCGCATTATTTGGTCATTAATGCCGATGAAGGCGAACCCGGAACCTGCAAAGACAGGGAAATTCTGCGCAATGAGCCGCAAAAGTTGATCGAGGGCTGTCTGATTTCCAGCTTCGCCATGCAGGCTCATGCGTGTTACGTCTACATTCGTGGCGAGTTCTATCGCGAAGGCGAAGCGCTGCAACGGGCCGTCGATGAGGCCTATGCCGATGGCCTGATCGGCACGAATGCCTGCGGCTCTGGTTGGGATTTCGATTTCTACATTCATATGGGTGCGGGTGCCTACATATGTGGCGAAGAAACAGCTCTGATTGAAAGCTTGGAAGGCAAGAAGGGGCAACCGCGCCTTAAACCCCCATTCCCGGCCAACGTGGGTGCATGGGGCTGTCCAACAACGGTTAACAATGTTGAATCAGTCGCTGTTGTACCTGAAATCCTGCGACGTGGTCCTGAGTGGTTTGCCGCATTAGGGCGCCCCAACAACACCGGTACAAAGCTCTTTAATATTTCCGGGCACGTGAACGCTCCATGTACTGTCGAAGAAGAAATGGGGATTCCACTAAAGGAACTTATTGAAAAGCACGCAGGTGGTGTAACCGGCGGGTGGGACAATTTGCTGGCCATCATTCCGGGCGGTGCATCTGTTCCACTGTTACCAAAATCCATCTGTCACACGGATTTGAAGGATTTAGAATCCCTGCGTGAGTTTCAGAAGGGACTGTGAACGGACGCCATTATGGTTATGGACAAGTCCACCGAACCAATTCAGGCGATCACCAGACTATCGCGATTCTACAAACATGAAA
>JAJFID010000161.1 GCA_021775325.1 Rhodospirillales bacterium | reverse complement strand
CGCTGTCCATACACAATGCCCGATTGCCGCGATATCCCAGGACGTAGAAAGACGATTGAAAGCTAACGATGGAAATACTCGATTATCTGCAGGTATCGGCTGACGCCTACGTCTGGATGAAGGCGCTTCACATCATCAGTGTGATTGCGTGGATGGCCGGGCTTCTCTACCTGCCCCGCATTTTTGTTTATCACACCGAGTGTGATGTTGGCAGTCAGCAGTCAGAAACCTTCCAGATTATGGAACGTCGCCTGTTTCGTGTGATCATGAATCCAGCCATGCTGGCAACATTCGTTTTTGGTGGCGTGTTGCTGGCCAATCAGGATTCATCCATCTGGCAGGAAATCTGGATTTACGTGAAGCTGTTCTGTGTCGTTGGGCTTGTGGTCAGTCACGAAATGATGGGGGCCTGGCGGCGCGCATTTGCCGAAAACCGAAATCGCAGACCGGCGTCGTTTTACCGGATCATGAACGAGGTACCCACGTTTCTCATGATCGTGGTGGTGATTTTTGTTGTGGTAAAACCATTTTAGGCTGGATTGATATCCAGGAGAGTTTCGAAAAGTAACTATATTCTCTAATTGACTTCGGTATTTTTCTTGGTTAGTTGTGTCTCCACATACACGTAATTCCTTCCATCTTCACAATCTTCCTTCCTGACCATCCCGGTTTTCTGGGCATACGGCACCCCGTTCGGGGCTCCAGGCAAGTCATCAAGCATTCTTGATTTTCAGTCCACCCAGCACCTTCCCATACATGTCATTCGAAAAGTGTCGTTATGAATCTCAAAGAACTTAAAGCTAAATCACCCGCAGACCTGTTGTCCTATGCGGAAGAACTGGAAATCGAAAACGCCAGCTCCCTGCGCAAACAGGACATGATGTTCGCCATATTGAAACGCCTGGCAGACAACGATGTTTCCATATACGGCGACGGCGTGCTGGAAGTGCTGCAGGACGGTTTTGGATTCCTCAGAAGCCCGGAAGCCAACTATCTGCCGGGGCCCGATGACATCTATGTTTCGCCCAGCCAGGTCAGACGGTTCAGCCTGCGCACGGGTGATACGGTGGAGGGCGAGATCAGAGCCCCAAAAGACAGCGAGCGGTATTTTGCACTGCTGAAGATTAATGAAATCAATTTTGAAGAGCCGGGTGCCGTGCGCCACCGCATCAACTTCGACAACCTGACGCCGCTCTACCCGGACCAGCAGTTGAACATGGAAGTTGATGACCCTAAGCTGAAAGATGCGACTCACCGGGTTATCGATCTGATCTGTCCCATTGGTAAAGGCCAGCGCGCCCTTCTGGTGGCGCCGCCACGAACTGGCAAGACGGTGATGCTGCAGAACATTGCCCACTCTATCGCCGAAAATCACCCGGAATGTTATTTGATCGTGCTGTTGATTGACGAGCGCCCCGAAGAGGTCACGGACATGTCGCGTTCGGTCAGGGGCGAGGTCATCAGTTCCACATTCGATGAGCCTGCCACTCGCCACGTACAGGTCACTGACATGGTGCTGGAAAAAGCCAAACGCCTGGTCGAGCACAAACGCGACGTCGTCATCCTGCTGGATTCCATCACCCGTCTGGCCCGGGCCTACAACACTGTGGTGCCATCGTCGGGCAAGGTCCTGACCGGTGGTGTTGACGCCAACGCCCTGCAGCGTCCCAAGCGGTTTTTTGGTGCGGCGCGCAACATTGAGGAAGGCGGTTCGCTGACCATCATCGGCACGGCGCTCATCGATACGGGCTCGCGCATGGATGAGGTCATCTTCGAAGAGTTCAAGGGCACCGGTAACTCTGAAATCATCATGGACCGGAAACTGTCCGACAAGCGCACGTGGCCTGCTATCGACATCACCAAGTCCGGCACCCGCAAAGAAGAGTTGCTGGTGGACAAGGGCGTGCTGTCCAAGATGCACGTACTGCGCCGTATCCTCATGCCCATGGGCGTGACCGACGCTATGGACTTCCTGCTCGACAAACTGAAGCATTCCAAGAACAACGACGACTTCTTCGATTCTATGAATACGTAGTCGAAGTCAGATACAGAAAGGGCCGCCCGGTTTTCATGGGGCGGCCCTTTTTCTGTTCAAATTGCGGACTACGGAATTAGAATCGTAGACCCCGTGGTTTTGCGGCCCTGCAGATCGCGGTGGGCCCTGGCGGCCTGTTTCAGCGGGTAGGTCTGGCCGATGCGGATTTTGACATCGCCGTTTTTTACCACCTTGAACACATCGCCGGCACACTTCAGCAGATCCTCGCGGGTGCTGATGAAATGCCCCAATACAGGACGCGTCAGCACGAGCGAGCCTTTCTGGGCCAGCACCAGCGGGCTGATCGGTTCCGGCGCGCCGGAGGCATTGCCGAACGTTGCCATGGTGCCACGAGGCCGGAGACAGTCCAGTGAGGCCATGAACGTATCTTTTCCGACGCCATCGTACACAACGTTGACACCCTGGCCTTTGGTGATCGTCTGGACGCGTTTGACGATATCCTCCGTGCGCGAGTTGATGACCCATTTGCAGCCATTGCTTTTGGCAAGCTTGGCTTTGTCGGCCGAACCCACTGTTCCAATGACATTGGCACCCAGCGCTTTCATCCACTGGCACGCAATCAGGCCCACACCGCCTGCTGCGGCGTGGAACAAAACCGTGTCGCCTTTGCCGACACGGTAAATCTGGCGGATCAGGTATTGGGCAGTCATGCCTTTCAGCATGATGGCAGCGGCGACCTGGTCGTCGATACCCCTGGGAATTTTAATCAGGTCCTTGGCGGGTTGAATGCGCCTTTCGGCATAGGCGCCCAGTGGACTGTGACCGTAACAGACGCGGTCCCCAACTTTCAGGTCCTTAACGCCGGTACCTACTTTTTCGATGACGCCCGCACCTTCGAACCCAATACCCGATGGAAACCCTGAATTGGGATAAAGTCCCGTGCGCACATAGACATCGATAAAATTGAGACCGATTGCTGTGTTGCGCAGCAGAACCTCGCCGCGTTTTGGTTTGCCCAGATCCACGTCCACGTACTGCAGAACTTTGGCGGCACCGGTTTCGTTGAACTGAATGGCCTTGGTTGTTTGTGTCATGATGTATCTGTCTCCGATTTCGAACGTAATGGGTCAGGCAAGCAGTGTGCCTTCGTGTTGTAGCAACCAGACTTTGGTTTCGACACCTTCGCCGCCGGAAAATCCTGTCATGGTGCCATTGGCACCGACAACCCGGTGGCAGGGTATAATGATGGGGATGGGGTTATGGCCGCAGGCACTGCCGACGGCTTGCGCGGATTGGCCGAGTTTCTTGGCAATATCACCGTATGTGCATTGGTGGCCGTACGGAATGGCAGTCATGGCTTCGCACACGGCTTTCTGGAAATCGGAGCCTGCCGGTTCAAGTGGCAGGTCGAACACCTCCAGCTCGCGCGCAAAATAGGCTTTGAGCTGGCGACCGGCCTCTTCGACAAGGGCGTTTGAATCGCCATCTGGTGCGCGCCCCCACTCAACCACGCGAATGGCGTCATCGTGTTCGAAGATGGACAGGACGCCCACGGGTGTATTGACGGATGTGTGTGCCATGAAACGAGTTTATGCCAATTTGCGTTAGGGCGACAACGCCTATGCGCGCGTGGTGGGTGACAGGGCGATTATGAGGTCGTCGGGCGATGTGATCGGTACGCCGCAGGTGTTCTCGCGGCAAATATACGCCGTGGTTTTTCCATCAATCGCCGCCTTGCCAGCGGCCGGATGTTGCGCAGGCAACGCGGTTTTGGGCGAGACAACAGAGACAACAGCATTGGATGGGGACAGCTTTGTTGCGGCTCTATACATGATGCTCGTATTCAAATCCCTGGCATCGGGCAGAACGATGACGATTTGCAGAGCGGCGTGTAGTATTTCGAAACCGAGAGCCAGCGATGGCTGGTTCATGAGTGCACGGGGATCGTCGGGCGCGATGGCCCGGATTATGGCGTCGGCGCGGTGTTGATACTGATCATCTCCTGTCAGCAGGTAAAGCCGGGCAACCACGTCCAGCATGAGTCCGTTGCCTGTGGGCGTGGCGTTGTCGAACAGGGATTTTGTGCGCACGATAAGATCGCGGGTGTCGTCGGCCGCAAGAAAATAGCCGCCGTTGTCCGGATCCCAGAAATGCGTATCAGCGACCTGTGTCCACGATACGGCATCCTGGAGATAATCTGCCTGCTGTGTTGCCTGATACAGCATCAGGGCGGCGCGGGCCATGTTGGCATAATCGTCCAGCACCCCGGGGTGCCGGGCCTGACCGGCGCACCAGGTGTGGTAAAGTCGGGTGTCATCACACATGTGCGTGGTGACAAACCGGTAGATCGATGCGGCCTGCTCAATCCAGTCGGGCTCATCCATAACAAGCCCTGCGCGCACAAATGCAGCAATCGCCATGCCGTTCCAGTCGGCCAGTATTTTGTCATCCCGTTGCGGCGGAATACGACCACGACGAATGTTCAGTAATATCTGTCGTGATGATGCCAGGCGTGTTGCGCGCCCGTCGTCACTGTCCACGTCATCGACGTTCCGGCGCAGGATGTTGGCACCTTCCCAGTTGCCATACTGTGTCACGTCATAGGCGGCGCAAAACTCAACGGCAGCATCCCCGAGATGCGCTTTAATTTCCTCGAGGCCCCACACATAGAACTTGCCTTCCACCCCCTCGCTGTCGGCGTCATAAGCACTGGCCAGGGCAAACAGGCCATCGTCGGCGGCGCTGTGCAAGTCGGACAGCATCCAGGCAATGGTTTCGCGGATGCGGACATCAAAAAGACCGAGCTTGGTGTCCTGCCAAACGTCACACATGAGCTCGACCAGGAGCGCATTGTCGTAGAGCATTTTTTCGAAATGAGGCGCAAGCCAGAACTCATCGACAGAGTAACGCGAAAAGCCGCCACCCAGATGATCATAGATGCCGCCCTGGCACATGTGGTTGAGGGAGATGGTGACGGCCTCGAACAGGCGCCGGTTGCCGGTTCGAAGATAACTGTTCCACAGGAACTTGAGAAATGTCGGCTGGGGGAATTTGGGCGCACCGGCTGTACCGCCGCGTTGAAAGTCCATGATCTGAATGGCGGAGACCGACGTGGCATCGATCCGCGTCATGCTCAGCGAGCCATCAGAACCGCTCGCACCAATCTCGGCGAGGGCAGAACCCAGGGCCGCGGCATTCTTTTCGATCTGGTCTTTCTGATTTCTGAAAACGTTGGAAATCTGGCGCAGTACATCCGGAAAGCCGGGCCGACCGTAATGGGCTTGAGGTGGAAAATATGTGCCGCCCCAGAACGGTGTGCCATCCGGTTTCAGAAACATGGTGAGTGGCCAGCCGCCCTGTTCGCCGAGCATGTTGAGGGCGGACTGATAGATGGCGTCCAGGTCGGGGCGTTCTTCCCGATCAACCTTAACGTTGATGAAATGCTCGTTCATAATGGCGGCGATGGCGTCACTCTCGAAACTTTCGTGAGCCATGACGTGACACCAGTGGCAGGCTGCGTAACCGATGGATAACAATATGGGCTTGTCTTCAGCCGATGCCCGGGCGAGCACGTCCGTGCTCCAGGCCTGCCAGTGGACGGGGTTGTCCTTGTGTTGCAGCAGATAGGGGCTGGTCTCATGGGATAACGCGTTGCTGGTCATATGGCCGCCAAAGGTTTGCAGGAAAAGCAGAGTCGTTCTAATCTTGCCAATCTCGCACCCGCATACGGGTTATACAACCAGCCGCCGGTAAAATTTATTGTGTTCGCTGGCGGCGTGCGTATTTTGTTCACCGGTTTTGATTATCAGGCATTATCAACTGAAATGGGAAGACGCAGGCCATGAAAGTAACAATCGAAATTGATTGCACACCGGAAGAGGCCCGCGCCACGCTGGGCCTGCCCGATGTCAAACCCATGCAGGAATCCATGATGGCCGAGATGGAAGAGCGCATGCGGACAGCCATGCAGTCCATGGACACCGAAACATTGATGAAAAACTGGATGATGCCGGGCACTGCGGGCAACATGCAGGGATTTGAACAACTGCAGAAAGCCTTCTGGACGCAAATGACGTCAGGCCTTGGCACATCAAAAACCACCGAGTAATGATTACGATACATTGGGAGAACAGGCGTGAGTGACGAGGTTTCGACAGACCCCGGGTTGTTTTTTGATCGCCATGTGTTTGTGTGTACAAACGAGCGTGCTGATGGTCATCCACGCGGCTCCTGTGCCCGCAAAGGCTCTGTTGAGCTCAGGTCATACATGAAAACACGGGCCAAGGAGCTGGGCCTGGAGGGCATTCGAATTAATGCTGCAGGATGTCTGGACCGGTGTGAACTGGGCCCGACAGTTGTGATCTATCCCGAGGGTGTCTGGTATTCCTGCAAAACCAAGGAAGACTTCGAAGAAGTGCTGGTCAACCACGTCCAGAACGGCGTACGCGTGCCGCATCTGATGTTGCAGCCCGAGGATGCATAATTACACCATATGTTGTATGTAGTATGATTGTTAATACGATATACAGTAACTAACCGAATCAATTTCGTTGCGGACCCGAATCGGATTGTTATGAGCGACACCATATTCGCCCTGTCTTCCGGGCACCCGCCGTCGGGCGTCGCTGTTGTCCGTATGTCGGGCGATCAGGCGGGACCGGCGCTGCATGCGTTTGGCGGCACCGGGTCGGTGGAAGGCGACTTGCCACAGGCCCGGACGTTTTCGCGACGGCGGTTGCGCAACCCTCATAACCATTCAGACGTACTGGATGATGCGCTGGTGGTATGGATGCCGGGCCCGGCAAGCTTTACCGGCGAAGACAGTGCCGAGTTGCATCTTCATGGCGGGCGGGCCGTGGTTGCGGCTGTGCTTGAAGCGCTGGCGACACTCCCCGGCTTGCGGCTGGCGGTACCAGGTGAGTTCTCGCGCCGCGCATTTGATAACGGCAAGCTTGATTTGAGCGAAGCGGAGGGTCTGGCGGATTTGATCGCGGCGGAAACCCAGGCCCAGCGGCGCCAGGCCCTGCGCCAGCTGGAGGGCGGCCTGGGCCAGCAATGCCTTAGTTGGCAGGATGATCTCAAGGGCGCGCTGGCCCATATGGAAGCCACCATAGATTTTTCGGACGAAGACCTGCCAGACAGCCTGGACAACGGCGCGCGCGCGCGAATTGCAGGCGTGTTATCCCAGGTTGAGCAGTCAGAGCAGGATGCGAACAGGGGCGAGCGCATTCGTGATGGTTTGCGCGTGGCTATTCTCGGCCCCCCAAATGCGGGCAAGTCAAGCCTGCTGAACGTGCTGTCTGGTCGCCCGGCAGCAATCGTTTCAGAGCACGCCGGTACGACCCGCGACGTGATCCAGGTGCATATGGAAATCGGTGGTTATGCCGTCGCCTTGTCCGATACGGCGGGATTGCGCGATAGCGAGGACGTGGTTGAACGGGAAGGCGTGCGGCGCTCCCAGGAACAGGCTACCGGCGCGGATCTGCGCATCGTCGTATTTGATGGCGCAGACTGGCCTTCCTACGATCCATTGTCGGCCGCGTGGCTTGATGGTGACGCCATTGGTGTCGTGAACAAGATTGACCTGTTTGATCAGACGCAACAATTTCAGATTGACGGGCATCCGCTGGCGGGCATTTCGGTGCAATCGGGTGCGGGTGTTGAGGATCTTGTAAAAACTCTGGAGACGATGATTGCGGCGCGGTGGGGACGGGCGGAAGGTGCTATCATCACGCGGGCCCGGCACCGCGAGGCGCTGCTTGAG
>JAJFID010000017.1 GCA_021775325.1 Rhodospirillales bacterium | reverse complement strand
GATGGCCACCTATGCGGATGCCATCACCCTGTTGATGGCGTTCTTTGTCATGCTGCTGACATTTGCAGAGTATGATATCCCCGCATTCCAGGAAGCTGTGGCTGGCATTCAGGATTCAATCGGCGGTAATTCGGAAGCAGCCAGCCCGATCACGGAATTACAAATAGAAATTCAGGATGTCATGCTTGAGATGCAAGCGAATCAGGTCGTGGAAGTTCGCAAGGATGACAAGGGCGTGGTCATTGACCTGGCTTCAGGTGCATTTTTCAACAGCGGTACAGCCGATGTACGTGAGGCTGCATTGCCTGTTCTTGAGCGCATAGTTCAGGTCATCAACGCGCCGGTATATGACTTCTATAAGATCGAAGTTGAAGGTCATACCGACGATGACCCTATTAGTACGGAGCGTTATCCTTCTAACTGGGAACTTTCGGCTGGCCGGGCATCGGCTATTGTTCGCGTGTTCTCCAGTACTGGTGTTTTGCCGCGCCGCATGAAAGCGTCAGGATACGGGGCTACGCGACCCAAAGTACCAAACCGGAAACCCGACGGCATCGCGATGCCTGAAAACCAGGCGATCAATCGAAGGATTGCCATCCACGTATCACCCATGTCTCTTCCTGAGCAAGCTGAGTATGAAGACCGGCTGGCGGAGATAGCCGTGTTTGAGGAAGCGCAGCAGGCTGCTACGCAAGAAGAACCTGCGGAGCCAGCGTCTGCTGATCCGGGTGACGTGTCAGTCTTTGATGGACAGGAATCTCAATAGAGCGTGTGGTTGGCTGAACAGGTGCCCGACACAGGCAGGACACCCACTGTTTTACATGTCGTCGATACCATCCAGATCATACAAATCAATGTTCATGCCCTCACGGCATACGAATGCACCTGGCCAGACTGCTTGGGCCTCAATACCGATCTGATCCATAATATCGTCGTAGTGATCAGGCTCGTGGTGAAAGATGGCCAGCCGCTTGACGTTGGCCTCCTGGCACAGCCGTACACCTTCGTTCCAGGTTGAATGTCCCCAACCGACCTTGCTGGGAAATTCTTCTTCCGTGTAGGTGCTGTCGTAGATAACAAGATCCGCGTCCTTGATGATGCCAAATACATTCTGGTCGGTTTCACCTTGAATATGCTCGGTGTCGGTAACGTAAACAACTGATCGTTCGTCGAACTCAATGCGATATGCGGTAGCACCATTGGGATGGTTCAGCGGTGCGGTACGAACATGAACCTTGTCAGTCAAATCAAAAGATGAGCCAGCTTCAAAGTCCCTGAATGTAATGTCAGCAGTCATTGCTTCGAGTGGCACGGGGAACATGGGATTGTCCATTTGAGCAGAAAGCACGTTTTGTACACCACCTTTATCCGTCAGATGACCTGCCAGAATTTCAATTTTCAGACCTTTGTTGTAAGCCGGTGTAAAAAAAGGGAATCCATTGATGTGGTCCCAGTGTGTATGCGTGAGCAGGATGTGAAAATCATCAGCGCCGATTTTCTGCATTTCGTTGCCGAGTTGGCGAATCCCGGTGCCGGCATCGAGAATGATGCGATAGCCATCAGCGATTACTTCAATACAACTGGTGTTGCCACCGTAGCGCATATGGTTTGGTGACGCACAGGCGATACTGCCTCTCACGCCCCAGAATTTGACATTAAATGTCATATGCCGCTATCTCGTCACTGTTGTTCATCGAGTGGCTGAGCTGGTTTGCTCTGAATGATGCGCCACGTTCCAGCTCACGAACCACCCCCTTCTGTCCATACAATCTGGACTTTAACCGGTATGGACACAACCCGGATTTGATCTAAGCTCACCCCTGTGCACCTTCATAGCATATATTGGAGGTGTACCTAGAGAAAACTGGAATCCTTCTTAACTTCAGCTTTCTCTCATGCATGAGAAATAACACTTGTGATTCAGATAGCTAGTACAGAAACTGCTCGCGTTTTGGGCATAGGTCACCACCTCACATTCATACATTTGAAATGTAGTCATTCGGCCACTATGCTCTGCTCCTAGACAGGATAACGGATAACATCATGTTGCCAGGCTTCCGCATTACCCGAGCGCCATTGATTTTCTTGATCAGTGCCATTGTGCTGTCTGGTTGCTATATGCCCTTACGGTTTGATGCGGAAATTGAAGTCACCCGAACTGGCTATTATTCCATGATTTTTGATGGTTATCTCGCCAAAGTGCCGCTTTATGCGAGTATCCGCTCGGGTGAGATTACGCTGTCGGAGGAAGCTGAGCAGGTGGAGACCTATCGGAGTTCGCTCGCTGCAGATATTTCTATGACCGAAGTGAGTTATCTCAAGAAAGGAATCTTCAAAGTTCATTGGGAGAAACAAGGCGATATTCTCAAATCCAAATTCATCACTTTCATCCGCCGCAACGAAAACATGCTCAGCCTGCGATATGTTAAAACTGACGGCAAAATCCATCTGGCGGGTGCCAGGGCCGGCCAGGAGCAACGGCAGCAACTGGCCGATATAGAACTGGATATGGTAGGTGAGATTCGGCTGATTACGGATGCCAAAGTGGTCGGTCACAATGCGGACGAGGTTAAGGAATGGCCTTCAAAAGGTCCCCGTTTTGAGATGTATGTGTGGCATATCACCAACATATTCACGCCATCGCCCAATCTGACGATCTTGCTGCATTGATTTGTGGCACTAGCGCAGCCTTGTGAGCAATGAAGACGTATCCCAGCGTCCACCTCCGTTGTTTTGTACTTCCGCGTAGAACTGATCGACCAATGCCGTAACGGGCAGAAGGGCACCATTCTTCTGCGCCTCACTCATAGCGATACCCAGATCCTTGCGCATCCAGTCAACTGCAAATCCGTGTTCAAAATGGTCATCGATCATGGTCTCGTGGCGATTGGACATTTGCCAGGAACCCGCAGCGCCCTCTGCTATGACAGCAACCGTTTCACGCATGTCGAGGCCAGCGCGCATTCCAAAGGCAATGCCCTCCGACAAACCCTGCACCAGCCCAGCGATGCAAATCTGATTGACCATTTTTGCCAGTTGACCACTGCCGCTTGGGCCCAGTAGCTGATGTTTGCGCGCATAGCAGTCAATGACGGGAACGGCGCTTTCATAGGTGGCTTGTTCACCACCAATCATGATCGTAAGTACACCGTTCTCGGCTCCGGCCTGCCCACCCGATACGGGGGCATCAATGAAACCAACACCCTTTTCCTCAGTCGCCGCGTTGATTTCGCGTGCGACTTCTGCCGAAGCTGTGGTGTGATCAATCAAAATGTTTCCTGCTTCCATTCCGGCCAGAGCGCCGGTATCACCAAAGGTAACGCTGCGCAGGTCATCATCATTCCCCACACACATACAGACTACATCAGCACCCCTCGCCGCTCCTGCCGGTGTTTCGGCAAAGCTACCACCATGTTCCTCGGCCCATTTTGCGGCTTTGGCCGCCGTACGGTTATAGACCGTGACCTCATGACCGCCTTTGACCAAATGTCCTGCCATGGGGTACCCCATGACTCCGAGTCCGATAAATGCCGTTTTCATACTCTTGTCCTCTTCATATTTCTTATGTCTATACGTGACTCACGTCACCCACAGTAGTGCGCGAATGTCCCGCCAAATCTGACGGTCTGGAGCTATCATCAGATACCCCTCCGGCATGCCAAGAGCCGCATCGTAGCGGCTCTCATCCTCTATAAAAGCTGCATAATAACCTGCCTCGGTTGCAATCAAAACACCAGCCGAATGATCCCATGGTTTCAACCGAACACCGTATTGCAGGAACTGTATATCGCCCAGCGCCAGCGCCATGTATTCCTGACCACAACAATGAAGTCGTTTACTGAGTGTCGGTAATGGGAAATCGCCCGAATCTTCCAATAATCTATGCCGTTTGCTCAGGCGATGACCCAGGGACCCGTGCAGGTCAGAAGGCGCATATCCAACACCTTTGACAGCAAGCTTCTCGCCATTTACCTCGGCCCCCTGCCCGACCTGTGCTGTAAACATTTTGTCGCGTACAGGATCATAAATCCAGGCTGCCTGAGTCGTACGGTCGCGTCGGAATGTTACCATGATAGCGAAATGCGTATTGCCCTTAGCGTAGTTTTGCGTACCGTCAATGGGATCAATGATCCAAACGGCCCCCCCGAACGTCGTCAAATCCATGAGAGATGGGTCGTCTTCGAAGGACTCTTCGCCCAGGACTCGGGAATTGTACACATGATCTGTCAATCGACTCGAGAGCAGGCGTTCGGCAATCAGGTCAATGTCTGTGACGACTTCACCGGGCCTCTTTTCATACACCTGATGATCCGCCAGCGACCTGAACGCTGGCATGACCGTTGTCCGTGCGACATCACGGATTATACGACTAACTGTGCCTATGTCTGGGATGCCCATGGTGCCAGACCATAACAGCCGTACGCGGTCAGTACCATCGCACCGTTTACTTGCACCAGGTCGCACATACGCGGATAGTTATCGGCGAATTTATACGGGAGCGTAGCAATATGACGGGTGTCAAAAATAGAACGGCGCTGGTAACTGGTGCGGGCAGTGACGGTGGAATTGGTTTTGCTACGGCACGTTTGCTCAGAGAATCCGGAGCACGGGTTGCGATTACATCAACGACTGACCGGATTCTTGAGCGATTGGATGAGCTGCCCGGGGGCGATGGCGAAGTATTTGCCGCACCGGCGGACCTGACTGATTCGGATCAGGTTGAAAAGCTTGTGAAGGAAGTCTCAAACGCGTTAGGCCCCATTGATATTGTCGTCAACAATGCGGGTATGGTGCAGGTCGGTAGAGACGAGCCCTCAGGCCATCTGAATGAAACGTCTGATGAGAGCTGGCATTACGGGATTAACATTAACCTGACCAGCGCCTTTTTGGTTACTCGCGCTGTGTTAACGGGCATGATGGAACGCAACTACGGGCGAATCGTTCAGATGTCATCCGTTACGGGACCGGTTGTTGGCATTCCTGGGAGCAGCGTTTATGGCGCTGCAAAGGCAGGCATGTTGGGTATGGCCCGTTCGCTGGCGATTGAGGCGGGGCCACACAATGTTACAGTGAACTGTATTGGCCCGGGGTGGATTCAGACACCTTCCAGCAGCGAAGCGGAAATCGTCGCTGGCACATACACGCCAGCTGGTCGTCCTGGGACGCCTGAAGAAATTGGTCATGTAGCCGTATTTCTCGCCAGCGAAGAGTCCAGTTACCTGACCGGCCAACTCATCGTGGTCGATGGTGGCAATACCATCCAGGAATACAAGGGGCCGACGACAAAGTAAGATTGGGCCGTTGTCTGTTAATGAACGAACCATAGTTGAACGCAAATGCCGGACGGACGTGAAGCGATTGAAATCAGTATTCTGCCCACGCTGGCAGCCGTGTCTGCTGACGAATGGGATGCTTGTGCTGGTGTTGAAAATCCAACTGTCAGCCATGCA